>DAOVBF010000176.1 GCA_030673955.1 Deltaproteobacteria bacterium | reverse complement strand
ACAGACGTCGTTCTGCCCCAGCTCGCTGCCAGAGGTATCCGGCGCTTGGCCGTGATCTGCCCCTCCTTCGTGGCGGACTGCGTGGAGACGCTCGAGGAGATCGGCATTCGTGCGCGTACGCAATGGCGAGAGGTCGGCGGCGAGGAACTCCTACTCGTCCCCTGCCTCAACGCGCATCCCACCTGGGTCGAGACGTTGGCGCAGATGGTGCGGGAGGCGCCGGGCACCTAGACTCATTTTCCCTCTTGGTGCTCGGGCTCAGGAGTCCAAGGCCGAGGTGTAGAGCTCGTGGATCTTCTCGATCTAGCTATCGAGGTCGGCGGACGTCCAGCCCTCCGTGGAGATGGGCGGATGCACGATCACTTCGATGTTCGCTGGCCGCACCACGCGTCCATGCTTGGGGAGCGCATCCAGGGCGTTGCGGAAGGTAATGGGGACGATCGGAACTCTCGCAGCCATGGCGAGACGGAAGGCCCCCTTCTTGAAACGGCCGAGGCGGGGTGTTGGGCTTCGGGTCCCCTCAGGCGCCACCGCAATCGAGAGCCCCCCGCGGAGCGCTCGAATGGCCGGTTCGAGGGACGAAGCCGAGTCCTCGCGATTGAATCGCTCGATGAAGACGGTCCCCATGAGGCTGAGCCACGGCCCCAAGATGGGGTTCCAGCGCGCCCCGCGCCGGGCGATGCCGACGACGTCGCGCCGGAGCAGCTTACAGATCAAGAGCGGGTCGATTGCACTTTGGTGATTGAAGATGAAGACGGCCGGGCGCTGCGACCAGAGATGCTCTTCTCCGCGTACCTGCAGCTTGATGCCGGCGAGTGCGGTGCCCAGCTCGCCCCAGGTGGTCACGCCCAGGTTGATGGCGTCACGATACGTCTTGTTGAGCACGGCGACGGGAAGCCCGAGTAGAAAGGACGGTACGATGCTTCCAACCACGAGCCCCGTGCGCACGATCTCCGCCACGCTGGGCGCCCCGCGACTGGTGAAACGCTTGACCGGCCAACCCCGTTCCCCCGCGATCGCGGTCAGCCGACGGTTCGGGTTGGTGGGCCTCGGGTAGCCGACGATCTCGAGCAGAGGTAGATCCTCGTCACTGTCGGTGTAGAAGTAGCTACGCTCCAGGTCGATGCCGTGTCGCACCGCAAGCTCACTGGCTGCGATCGCTTTGCCCTCGCCGTAGCAGATGGGGCGGACGACGCTGCCGGTGAAGGCGCCGTCCCGGACTTCGAGCTGCGTGCAGAGAACGTGGGGGATGCCCAGCTCCCGCGCGAGCGGCTCGATTTGAAAGCGGGTGGCCGAGGAGACGATGGTCAGGGTATGCCCCATGTGACGGTGCGCGTGCACCAATCGCCACGACTCGGGATAGATCTCACTCGCGAGCTGCCGCTCGAAGATACGCTCGCCCAGCGCCTCCATGGAGGCTTCCGAAAGCCCCGTCAATATCCCCGCAGCCCCCGTCACCAGGCCCGAGAAGCCGATCTGCCCCAGCTCGAAGCTCGCTGCCGCGAAAAGCGCTTCGAGCAGGTGGCGAGGCGCCAGGTAGCCACTCAGCAGGCGATCACGAAAGAACGCGACTGACGAGAACCCGGCGAGCAGGGTTCCGTCGAGATCAAAGAAGGCCCCGACCTTCGGACCCGCAGGACCGTCGTAGATCTCACGCGTGAGGTGGGCGTACAGCGCCATCAGTCGGGTCCGCGACGCTCAGGCCGGATACGCTTCCCACGATCGCAGCACGGCGCGCCCGACACCTCAGTCGCGGTCGCGCTCGAGGCCGAGCGCCTCGGACTCCGCGCCCGCAGCGGACCAAGTGGGCGGCTCGAGCTCGGGCGGAAACTCGGAGAACGGGAAGGGCGGATCGGACTGATTGTATGTGAGATAGCGACCGATAGAGTAGAAGTACGTCACGGCCTGGTTGGCAAAACCTCGCACGGATTCCACCGGGAGCTTTTTCGTGATCAACGACACCAGCAGCTCAAAGATGATCACGACCAGGAGCACGACCTCAACGACGCGAGCAATCAGCAAGAAAAGTATCGTAAAGAGAACGCGCTTGAGCGTATCCTCACGCTGGATCTCGATTTCTTCGGTGTCCATTCTAGACTCCATTCTCTGGCTGTCCCCGTGCGCGGATCATACAACAAGAGGGAGCTTGTCGGGCACTGGGGTGCGATGCCGACACGTCTCGCCCACCGCTCACTCGCCCGCTTGGGTGGCCTCCTTCTCCTCAGGACACTCGCGGACGCGGACCTGCGTAACGCGTGTTCCAGAGACGTCCGCGGCGCTGAGCTCATAGCCCGGAACATCGAACGTGTCCCCTTTGCGCGGCGCTCGGCCGAGAAGGTTGAAGAGCAACCCGCTCAATGTATCGCCCCGCTCGGCGGGGACCTGCCAGCCGGTCTCACGGTTGAAATCGAGGACCTTGACGCGACCCAGGGCTTGGTAGCTGCCGTCCGGTAGCGGCCGGATGGTCAACAGCTCCTCGCGGTCGAATTCATCGCGAATCTCCCCCACGATCTCCTCGAGGATGTCTTCCTGGGTGAGCAGACCCTCCGTCACACCGAACTCGTCCTTCACGATCGCCATATGGACGAAGCCGCGCTGCATGTCCCCCAGCAACCGCAGGATGAGTTTTCGCTCCGGCACGCGCAGGACCGGCTTGAGGATCCCCTGCAAATCGGTCCCGTTGCTGCGGACCAGTTTGATGAGATCCTTCAGATGGACCAGGCCCAGGATATTGTCGATGGACCCCTCGTAGATCGGGACGCGCGTGTAGCGCTCTTCGAGAACCTGTTCGAGCAGCTCGGCGGCGGGCATCTCGATCGGAAACGCGGCGATCTCGGTCCGCGGCACCATGATCTCGGACACCGTCATCGTCGCCGCCCCGGCCACTGCGCCGATGATCCCGAGCGGCGTGCCATCGGGCTGGTCCACTCGCGCCAGCCGGGCCAGGCGTAGAACCTCCTCGGCCGTGTGCACACCCTCCCCCTCGGCTCCCCCGGAGATCCATTTCACGACCGGCTCGATCATCCGGTCGAAGATGACGTGGATCGGACGCAGAATCTGATGCAGCAGGTAGAGCGGGAGCGCGACCGCGTAGGAGATCCGGCGGGGGGCATGCGCAGCGATCGCTTTGGGCAGAACCTCGGAGAAGATCAGAACGAGAACGGTCATGACGCCGGTCGCCACCAGCACACCGGCCTGCACACCCATCAGCTGAATCGCGAGCGCCGCAGCGACCGCCGAGCCCAGAATGTTCGCGAGGTTGTTGCCGAGAAGAATCGTGACCAAGAGCCTCGAGGTCGAGCGCAGCAAGTCCCTCGCGGCGAGAGCGCCGGGACCATGTGCGGCCGTAACGTCAGAGTCGAGCTGGTGGGAGCGCAACCTGAGTAGAGCCACCTCACTCCCGGAGAAAAACGCCGACGCCAGGAGACAGGCAATGATGATGGCAACGTATGTAAGAGATTCCATGCGTGCTCCTCAACTACGGAACCGGGGTCGCGGGTTGGGCCGGCTTTCTGGAGCCGGGCTCCGCGGCCCACGCTCAGATTCTAGGGCTCCATCGGAGCCAAGGCCCGACAACAGGGGCGCCTCGCGTCGCCAGCACGCCCCTTCTCGGTCAAGAGCGGCCTCTACCACGTTTTCACGCGCCTGAGAACGCCCCGGGAACCGCCCTGCAGATTCCCACGCGAAGCATCCGGACATAGATTGGTGTCGGATCACCCAGAAGCAGGGGGACGCTCCGATGCCGGGAGACCTGATCCGGCAAGAGGCTTGCGTTGGAATTGCGCAACACGTTCCGCGTTCGGGTCAATGGGCCTCGCGCTTTAGGGCTCTCGTCCGATCTCCTCCCCTGACACCGCGAATCTAACTAGGCCTGCGCGATGCGCCACGCGGGGACTGGCGGGTCCCGGCCGAGGCGCGTTCCTTCGTACGCGCCTCGCTCGGCTTGGTCTGGCTGCGCTCCCCCTCGGACCACATCAACGGCCTGAGGTATGGGGTTTCCGCCCCAAAGAAGACATGCCCGCCCCGGGGTGATTCCAAGAGTCAGATCTGACCGGCTGAGGCAGGAT
>DAOVBF010000028.1 GCA_030673955.1 Deltaproteobacteria bacterium | reverse complement strand
CGATCGAGGCGTGCGCGCGGTGCGCCGTGCCGAACGCGTCATTGACATACACATCGCTAAGCCGTGCGAGGTTCTCGACGAAGCTCGGGTCGTTGCTCGTCTCACCCGCGTGAAAGCGCAGGTTCTCGAGTAGGAGCACGTCGCCGTCCCCGAGTCGCGCGACCTGCGCCTCCACCTCGGGGCCGATGCAGTCGGGCGCCAGCGGGATACCGAGGGTGTCCGCAACGGGCCGGAGCGAGAGCTCGGGCCGGCGCTGGCCCTTGGGACGCCCGAGATGGGAGCTCAGAACCACGCGCCCCCCCTGCTGTCGAATGTAGTCCAGCGTGGGTAGCGAGGCGCGGATGCGCGTGTCGTCGGCAACACCTCCGTCTCTGAGGGGGACGTTCAAGTCCGATCGAAGGAAGACCCGTCGGCCGCGAAGCGGGAGATCCACGACCGACGGTAGCGAGTTCGGCGAGCTCACAGCCTGGCGGCGACGTACCTGGCCAGGTCGACCACGCGGCTCGCGTAGCCCCACTCGTTGTCATACCAGGACAACACCTTGGCGAGGTTTCCGTCCAGCACCTTGGTGTTGTCCGCATCGACGATGCACGAGTGGGAATCCCCGCGGAAGTCGATCGAGACCAGGGGCTCGTCGCAGACGCGCAAGATGCCGGACATGGGTCCATCCGCGGCCTTGCGGAAGGCTTTGTTGATCTGCTCCGCGTTTGCCTCGCGACCCAGCTCGCAGACGAGATCCACAACCGAGACGTCGCTGGTGGGCACCCGGATGGAGATGCCGTCGAGCCTCCCCTTGAGCTCGGGGAGCACCAGTCCCACCGCGCGCGCAGCGCCGGTGGAGGTGGGGATCATCGAGACCGCCGCCGCGCGAGCCCGGCGTAGATCCTTGTGCGGCAGATCGAGGATCCGCTGGTCGTTCGTGTACGCGTGCGTCGTCGTCATCCAGCCGCGACGCATGCCGAAATCCTGCAGCAACACCTTGGCCACCGGAGCCAGGCAGTTGGTGGTGCAGGAGGCATTGGAGATCACGTGATGACTCGCGGGATCGTAGGCGTCTTCATTCACGCCCAGAGCGATCGTCACGTCGGGCTCGGTCGCCGGAGCGGTGATGATGACCTTGCTCGCGCCGGCCTCGAGGTGCTTCGCCGCGTCGGCCTTCTTCCTGAAAAGGCCGGTGGCCTCGATCACGATCTGGCAGCCGAGCTCGCCCCAGGGAAGCTTGGCGGGATCGCGCTCCGACAGGACGCGCACCTCGCGCGAGCCGATGAGAAGGCTGCTGGCGGTGCTTTCCACCGTATTCGCGAACTGGCCGTGCACCGAGTCATACTTGAGCAGGTGCGCCAGGGTCTTGGCGTCGGTTACGTCATTGACAGCGACGAATTCGAGCTCGCGATCGTCGGCCCCGATGCGCATCACGCAGCGGCCGACCCTGCCGAAGCCGTTGATACCCACACGCGTGGCCATAGGATCCTCCTTTGCGCGCGCAGAGTAGCCGCGCCGGAAATGAGCGTCAATTGAAGCAGGATCCAGGGCTTACCCAGGTGGGCTGGCCGGGCGGAGAACGTCTTCTATGCTAGAGTCCGCTCCCGTGATCGTCGGTGCCGGGATCGACATCGTCGAGATTGCGCGTGTGGAGAGGGCGCTTGCCCGACGGGGATCCCGGCTGCGCGAACGCGTGTTCACCGCGCGTGAGGTCCGCGATTGCGGGCGCCGCCGCCGAGCCGGAGCTCACTTTGCGCTTCGCTTCGCCGCCAAGGAAGCGGGGATGAAGGCGATCGGAACCGGCTGGCGCCAGGGTGTACGCTGGCATGACTTCGAAACGGTCGAGGCGCCGCATGGTTTGGAGGTCCGTCTCAGTGGACGCTCGCTGGAGTTGGCCCGGCAACGGGGCTTCGAGCGCGCCTGGCTCGGCACCTCTCTGACTCGAACGCACGCGGTGGCGCAGGTCGTCCTGGAAGGCTCCGCAAGCGGTCCAGGTTTCGAGTGAGGGGGACGGTGCTTCGCACGCTGGTCTGGCTCGGTGTCGTGGCAGCGCTCGTGGTCGGCGTGGCGATCCTGACGCTGTCTTATTTATTGCCTCGGTCCGACCGGCGGGCCGAGGGCAGGGCCACCGTGGCGGAGCTCGCTGAGCCGGTCCGAATCACGAGGGATGCCTTCGGGGTCCCCCACATCGAGGCCAAGACGACCGCGGATGCGTTCCTCGCACTGGGCTTTGCCCATGCGCAGGATCGCTTCTGGCAGATGGAGATCCTGAGGCGAACCGCGCGAGGAACCCTCTCGGAGCTCTTTGGTCGAGCCACCGTGGGACCGGACCGCCTGGCGCGCACGCTGGGGCTGGCGCGCGCTGCGGAGGCAGAGCTAAAGCGACTCTCCGAGCCGACGCGGATCCGTCTTAACGCGTATAGCGCGGGGGTCAACCGCTACCTGGAGGACGTGCGGAGCGTGCACGGCAGCCCGGCCGTCGAGCTCCATTGGCTCGGTGCGGAGCCGCAGCCGTGGACGCCCGAGGACAGTCTGGCGTTGTTGCGCCTGCGGGCCTGGATGTTGGGGCGTTCTCTCGGGGCCAGCCTCCTCTTGGACAGGCTCGTGCGCGAGATCGGCGGCGTGGCGTCCCAAGATTTCTTTCCGGATCGCATCCGCGATGTGCCCCCCGATACCGTGGGAACGCTGCTGCGGTTGGGGCGAACCGCCGACGCCTGGGCACGGGTGGTGGGACTCGAGGGGCGCGTGGGAAGTCTGGGGTTCATCGTCGGTGTGAATCGCTCACAGAGCGGGCGGCCCCTGCTCGCGAACGATCCGCATGTCGCATTTCGCCTACCACCGATCTTCTACGTGGCCCACCTGAGAACCCCCGACACGGAGCTGGCGGGGGGGACCTGGCCCGGCGTGCCCGTCTTCTGGACGGGCAGCAACCGGCACAACGCGTGGGGGCCGGTCGTCGTCCATGCGAGCGTCTCGGACCGGTTCGAGGAGACGCTCCATCCCCGGGATCCCCATCGGTATCATCGCGAAGGACGCTGGCGATTCGCCGAGCAGCGCGTCGAGAAGATCGCGGTGCGCGGTGGAGCAGAGGCCGAGGAAATCGAGATCATCGCGACCGAGCACGGCCCGCTGCTGGGGTCGGTGCATCCGGAAGATCCGAGCGCCCGCTTGCTCGCGCTGAGCTGGACGGGCCACGGCAAGCGTAGCGGCATCGAGGCGCTCCTGCTCGTCCAGGAGGCGCGAGAATGGGATGAGTTCCGCGGCGCGCTGCGCGAGTTTCCTGGGCCGGTGTCCACCTTCCTGTACGCGGATCGCCAGGGAACGATCGGCACTCAGCTCGCGGGGCACCTTCCCGTGCGAACGATCGAAACGGGTCTCCTGCCCGTGCCCGGACGTTCGCGCTACTACGACTGGCGGGGCTTCATTCCATTCGAGGATCTACCGCAGCGCTCCGGGCCGGAGATCCCCTGGCTCGTCGCTGCCACCCATCTTGACGACGCGAGCTTCCCGCACCCCGTGGCCTGGCTCTGGAGCAGTGGCGGCGGCGCGAAGCGCCTTCGTGAGCGTCTGTCCGGAGCCTCGCGGCTGAGCCTCGACGACGTGGTGGCGATCCAGCGGGAGCGGCGCTCCGGGCGAGGGGTCGATATGGTTCGGCGGCTGTTGCAGGGTGTCCAACCGGGTCCGGGTCCGGGCGCCCGCGTGCAGAAGATCCTGCTGGAGTGGGAGGGAGACACGGAGATGGATTCGCTCGGCGTCTCCGTTTATCACGTCTTCCGGCAGCGGCTTGCGAGACGGCTGCTGGAAGCCCGTCTCGAGGAACAGACCGCGGAGGAGGTGGCACGAGCGAGCGAGCCGCTACCGGGCGTCGTGCTCGCGCAGTTTCTCGATCGTGTCGGGCCGCGCGAGGGGCAGGCGGTCGTCGAGCGCGCGCTGGAGGAGACCTGGAGCTGGCTACGGGTCCACGTGAGCTCGAATCCGAGGAAATGGACGTGGGGCCAGATCCATCGGCTCCGGCTGCAGCACGACTTCGAGCGGCTCGGGAACGGGCTCATGCGCTGGTTCGGCCGGCGCCTTGGACGCGGCCCCTTCCCGGTGCCGGGTGACGCCGATTCGGTCTGGACGATGCATTCTCAGTCCGTTCCGACGGTGGACATCGGGGTCGGGCCGGCGTTCCGGTATGCGGTCGATCTCGCCGACGTCGATCACGCCTGTTTCGGCCTCGCCGGGGGACAATCCGGGCATCCCCGCGCCGCGCATTATGACGACGGGCTGCGGGATTGGTTGCGAGGTCTTCCCCGACCGCTATGGATGCACCCGAGCGACATCGCGTACCGACAAGCGGGGGTCTGGGAGCTTCAGCCCCCCTCCGAGTAGGCCCATGCCGGGGCAGGAGGTGATAGCTAGAGCATGATCATCTTTCTGCACGTGCCCGGGTTCTATGCGGCGGTGGAGCAAGCGGACCACCCGGCTCTGCGGGGTCGAGCCGTCATCGTCGGAGGCGACCCCCGCAAGCGCGGCAACGTGACCAGCGCGAGCTGCGAAGCGCGCGAGCTGGGCATCACGGAGGGCACGGAGGTGCGCGAGGTGCTCGAGCGCTGGCCCGAGACGGAGTTCCGTCCGACCCGTCTGCCGCGCTATCGCGAGGCGTCGGCCGAGATCCGCGCGGTCCTGCGGGGCGCCGCGGACAGGCTCGAGTCCGTCGGTCTGGATAGCTTCTACCTCGAGAGCCCGGAGCACTCCGCGCCTCTGTCCGTCGCAGCGGAGCTCTGCGTGCAGCTGAAGGCGGAGTTCGCGCTGCCTACCGTGGCCGGGATCGGCCCGACACGCTTCGTATCGCAGCTTGCGGCGCGCCACCACGCTCCGGGGAAGATCCGCCAGGTCTTGCCGTCCGAGGTGCAGGCGTTCCTCGCGGGCTTTCCCGTGACGGAGGTCTGGGGCCTGGGCCCCAGCACCGCCGTGAAGCTCGCCGAGCACGGTATCCATAAGATCGGCGAGTTGCAGAAGCTTCCAGTGGCCGATCTGGAGCGCATCGTGGGCCGCAACGCCGCCACTTTCTCGAGCCTTGCCCGCGGCGAAGACCGCGAGCCGCTGCGACCGAGTCCGAGTGCCAAGTCTCTCTCGCAGGAGAAGACGCTGCCGGAACCCAGCCTTGACCTGCGAACGCTGGGTGAAGACCTCCGGGAGCTGGCCACCGGCCTCGAGAACATGCTGGCCCGCGAGCAGCGAGCGGCGCGCACGGTCAGCCTCGGGGTACGCTACGTGAGTGGCGAGCAGGTGACGCGGACGCGGACTCTTGCGGAGCCGGTGACCGGCCCTAAGGAGATCGCCGAGGTCGCGCTTCAGCTCCTCGCCCGCACCCAAGTCGGTGTCCGGCAATGTCGCCGCCTGCGCCTCCAGCTCACCAATCTGTGTCGGATCGATCAGGGAGGGGACGCGCGCCAGCTTCGCCTCTTCTGAGCCGATAGGAGGAAACCTCGATGGCAGAAATCTTCACGCTGAGCACCTCTCAGGCCAAGCAGTGCATCGACATCACGACGCGCGTGCGCGAGATCGTCCGCAAGTCCGGGGTGAGAGACGGCCTCTGCCACGTCATGGTGCTCCACGCCACGGCGGCGCTGGCGGTGAACGAGAACGCCGATCCGAACATCGGCGTGGACCTCCTCGCGGCCCTCGATCGCGCGATTCCAGACCACGCCGGCTGGCTCCATGACCGCATCGACAACAACGCCCAGGCTCACATCAAGGCAGCCATCCTCGGCTCCTCCGAGATCATCCCGATCGCGGACGGCGACTTTCTGCTCGGAACCTGGCAGGGCATCATGCTGATCGAGCTCGACGGGCCGCGCTCGCCGAGGCGGGTCGCGGTCACCATCATCCCCGCACCATAAGCCGCGCCCGTCACGAACCGGTCGCGGGGAGCGCGGACGTCTCGCGTGCGGGCTCGCGGGCCCGCAGCACGAAGGAGAGCAGCGTCGGGATGAGAATGAGTGTGAAGAGGGTGGAGAGGATCAGACCCCCGATGAGAATCGCGGCCAGCCCCCGATAGAGCTCGGAGCCGGAGCCCTGCGCAAAGATGAGCGGGGACATGCCGAAAACGGTGGTCGTCATGGTCATGAAGATGGGGCGCACGCGGGTCGAGACGGCGTTGAGCACGGCTTCCCTGGGGCTGGCGCCTTCCGCCATGCGGTTGAGAGTCTGATGGACCAGGAGGATCGCGTTGTTCACCACCAGGCCGATCAGAATGACGAACCCCAGCATGGTGATCGTGTCGAGCTTCACGCTGGCGTCGATGCTATGGAGTATGCGCAGCGCGATGATGCCGCCGCTCGCCGCAAACGGCACGGTCACCAGGATGACCGTCGGAAGTCGAAAAGATTCGAAGAGGCTGGCCAGGAGCAGGTAGGTGATCACCAGCGCCAAGAGCAGCGCTCCCCGGAAGGCCTGCCAGGTGCGCGCGAGATCGCTCGCCTGTCCCCCCAGCTCGATCGAGTACCCGAGAGGGAGGCCGCTCTGGATCGGCTCCAGCTCGCGCTCGATCGCAGCAATGACCCGACTCAGCGGCACGTCGGGCTCCACGGCCACATCTAGCTTGACGGAGCGGTCCAGGTCGGTGTGCTCGATTTGTGTCGGTGCGGTTCGGGCTTCGATGCGGGCCAGGTCCGTGAGCTGAACCGTCTGTCCGCTGGGTGTGTAGAGGACCGTGCGCGCCAGCGTGCGGGGGCTGGAGATCGCGCCCTCGGGGCCGTGAAGTCGGAGGTCGATCTCGCGGCCGCTGTCGTCGAACGTCCCGACCAGGGTTCCGTCGACCATGGCCTCGACCACCGAGCCCACCTCCGAGAGCGTGAGACCGAGCTCCGAGGCACGCACGCGATCCACATTGACCACGAACTCGGGCATGCCGAGCTCGAAGCTGGGGTTTACGAACTGCACGCCCTCGACCTTCTCCAGGATCGGCTCGAGCGTCTTCGAAAGCTGCTGGATCGTCTCGAGATCGCCTCCCTTGAGGCGGGCCTCGATATTTCCCGAACGCGCGCTGCCGCGCCGGATGAGCGGGAGCTGGCGGATGAAGGCCTCGCGCACGCCCGCGACGTCGCTCGTCAGCTCCTCGACATGTTCCATGAACCTGCGTATCGAGCGTTTGTCCTTGAACTGCGGCTTGAGCACGATGCCGAGACTCGGGTTCGCATGCGTCACCACCGTGAACAGGCGCGCCACCTGGGGCAGCGGAATGATGCGCTCCTCGAGCAGGCGTACGATCCGCTCGCTTTGCCTGAGGTTGTAGCTAGGTGGGGTGTTCAGGGCGACATAGATCAGATTGCGGTTTCCCTCCGGCAGGTAGTCGATGGGCGGGATCAGGGCCCAGCCCACCAGGACCGCGCCGCTCACGATCCCTCCGATCACCGCCGCCTTGCGCGCGCGTGTCTCGAGGATCCAGGTGAGTAACGAGACCATCCGCTCCGGAAGGCGCCGAGTGAGGTGATCTCCGTCCCCGCTTTGGGTCCGCGGTGTGCTTCGCAGCAGGTGCGCACTCAACATCGGGACCACGGTGATGGCAACGATCAGCGAGAGCCCCACCGCGATCGAGATGACAATGGCGATGTCCCGGAAGATCTGACCCGCCTCCTCCTCGACCAGAATGATGGGTAGGAAGACCGCGAGGGTGGTGAGCGTGGAGGCGAGGATGGCACCCCAGACCTCGACCGTACCGTCGTAGGCGGCACGCACAGGGCCCTTGCCCATCTCGCGATGTCGGAAGATGTTCTCCACGACCACGATCGCACTGTCGAGGATCATCCCCGTGACGAATGCCATGCCCGCCAGCGAGATGATGTTGATGGTGCGCCCGAAGAGGGCGACGAAGATGAAGCCGGATAGAAGGACGATCGGGATCGCGAGCCCCAGCACGAGCACGGCGCTGCGGCTGCGCAGGAAGAAGAGCAACACCGCGGTGGCCAGGCCCGCGCCGATCAGAAGGCTCGTCCGGACCAGATCGATGGCCTCGTTGATGTAGGTCGAGGCGTCGTAGACGAGCCTGAGCGAGACCCCGCGGCCGGCGTACTGTCGGTTGATGCGATCGACGATTGCGCGCACGCCCCGCATGATCTCGAGCGAGTTGGAACCCGTCTTGCGCAACACGGCCATGATGAGGGCCGGCTCCCCGTTGAAGCGGATCACGTAGCGCGGCTCTTCGTGGCCCGGGTGCACCCGGGCCACGTTCTTGACCCGGATGGGCCCGCCCTCGTCGCGTCGGATGATGGTCGCCTCGATCTCCTCCAAGCGTCGGTAACGTCCCGTTGTGCGCACACCGAAGCGCTGCTTGCCCTCGTCGAAGGCGCCGGCCTTCATATCGCGATTTTCCTTGAGGAGCGCGGCGCGGACATCGGCGAGTGAGAGCCCACGCGCGGCCAGCGCTGCGAAGTCCAGCTCCACATGGACCTCGCGCTCCTGGCCGCCGTAGAAGAGCACCTGGCCCACGCCCTGGACCCGTTCCAGCTGACCCTTGATCACATCGTGGGCCAGCGGTCGAACGACGTTGATGTCCTCGTCAGAGAGCAAGACGATCCAGCCGATGGGGGTCTGCTCGTTCGAGTTGACTGCGCGGATGATCGACTCTTCCGCATCGTCGGGCAGGTCCCGAACGGCCCCGAGCTTCTCGGAAACGTCGAGCCGCGCAACGTCCTTGTTCGTGCCCCAGTCGTACTTGAGCAGGATGCTGCTCTCCCCCTCCGTGGATGTGGAGAGCATCTCGCGCAGGTTCTCAACGGTGTTCAGGAACTCTTCCTGACGGTTGGTGATCTCCTCCTCGACCTCGAGCGGTCCGGCGCCCGGGTAGCGGGTGCTCACGGTGATCTCGGGGCGGTCGAGCGTCGGGATCATCTGGATG
>DAOVBF010000008.1 GCA_030673955.1 Deltaproteobacteria bacterium | reverse complement strand
GGTCACGACGGAGTCCTCCGTTTTGGCTCGGCGGGGGCGCATCTCCCGGTGACGAGCAATTTAGCCCATCGACGTGCGGACGGTTTACACGAGCCTGCAGCACATTGGTTTGAGGCACCAGCCAGGGGCCCTTGGTATTCTTGATCTATAAAGTCAAGAATTTGAACCACTAACTCTACTCTGCTAGTGTTGAATTGATGCCTGAGAAGCCCCCCCCTGAGGCCGTCACCCTCCTCAACTCCGACCTCTCCCAGATGTCGAAGGTGGAGAAGCTCAAAGTCGAGAGCAAAGGGCTTTTCTACGTCGCCGGCAGCGAGAAGCACAGCTTCGCGTCCGAGATCGACGCGATGACGACAGGCGCGGCCGAGACGATTTCCAATGAAGCCAAGGAGATCTCGAAATATTTCGGCACCTATAAGCAGCAGGAACGCGAGGCGCAAGGGCGCAAGAGCGGGGACTACATCTTCATGGTGCGTCTCAAGCTCCCGGCCGGTGGCGAGCTCGCCCCGGCACAGTGGGAAGCCCTGAATGAGGCCTCGGAGCGCTTCGGGAACCGCACGCTGCGCCTGACCACGCGCCAGGGAATCCAGTTCCACTACGTGTATGGTCGAAACCTCGGCGCCCTCATCCGCTTCATCGGGCAGGGTTACACCGTTCGAGGCGACCGGATGGTGACGCTGGGGGCCTGTGGAGACGTCAACCGCAACACGGCTTGCAGTCCGATCGACGATCTCGACCCTGAGCTTCCGCTCAACTCCCGCGAGCTTGCGTTCGCGATCGCGTCCGAGCTCGCGCCGCGCACCTCCGCCTACTACCAGATCTTTCTGACCGATGACGAGGACCGTACGCTCGCACCGATGTTTGTCGACGAGCCCCTCTACGGCAGTCACTACCTGCCCCGCAAGTTCAAGGTGGGCATCGCGCACCCGCGCGACAACTCTGTCGACCTGCTCACGCAGGACGTCGGCTTCCTGCCCGTCATGAACGGCGCCGAGCCCACGGCTTACGACCTCTACAACGGCGGCGGTCTCGGCATCACGCACCATCAGCCTAGGACCAAGCAGCTTCTGGGTATCTATCTAGGACGCATCGCGCGTGAGCAGGTCGTCGACACCGTGAAGGCCATCGCCATCCTCCAGAAGGAGCACGGCGAGCGCAGAGACCGCAAGCAGGCGCGCTGGAAGTACACGATCCGAAGACTCGGCCCCGAGGTCGTGAAGCAGATGCTCAGGGATCGCTTCGGGCTCGAGATCAAGGAAGCGGCCCCCCAGCCGCTGCCACCTGTCCGCTTCTTTCACGGCTGGAATCGCGAGGCCGGCGGCGACGATCGGTTCTTCCTGGGGATTCCGGTTCTGAGCGGCCGCTTGCGGGATGATCCGGGTGTGCGGCTGCGCAGCGCCGTACTCAAGCTCGTCTCGGACCTCCAGCTCGGCGTGCGCGTAACACCCAACCAGGACCTCTTGCTCTGCCACATCCCCGGCGAGCGGCGCGAGTGGGTGGACCGGGTGCTGGCAGACCACGGCGTACCGCAAGCGCATAAGATCTCGCACGTTCGCAGGCAATCCTTCGGCTGCCCCGCCAAGCCAACCTGCGGCCTCGCGATGACCGAAGCGGAGAACGTGATTCCTGACTACGTTGCTGCGCTGGAGAAGGCTGGGTTGGGTGACGTGGACCTGGTGCTGCGCATGGCGGGCTGTCCCAACTCCTGTTCGCGTCCGCCGACTGCGGAGATCGGGATCATCGGCTATGGTAAGAACGATCACATGATCCAGGTGGGAGGCTCGCGCGAGGGAGCGCGCATTGGAAAGGTGCTCTATGAGCGCGTGCCCGAGGAGGACATGATCCCGGTGCTGGTCGGGCTCTTCCGCGCGGTTCGAGACCACAACCCCGAGGGTCTTCCCGCCGGGGAGTTCCTGCACCAAACGCCCGTCGACGAGCTGCGGCGGCTCGTCGGCTACCCCGCATAGGCTCGTCCCGATGGCGGACGTCGAGCTCTCGGTCGAGGCAGGGACCGCGACGGTCCTCATCAACCGCCCGGATGCACTCAACGCGCTCTCCGGCCCGGTCATGGACGAGCTCGACCGGGCAGTCACCCAGCTCGAAGGGAACTCCGAGATCCGGGGTGCAATCGTCACGGGCAGCGGACGCGCATTCGTCGCGGGAGCCGACATCGAGGAGATCTCGCGCCTGGATCCCGAGAGCGGTCTCGCATTCGCACGACGCGGGCAGGGCATCTTCTCGAGGATCGAGAAGCTCGACAAGCCGGTCATTGCCGCGGTGAATGGCTTCGCGCTGGGCGGCGGCTGTGAGCTGGCCATGGCGTGTCATATCCGGATCGCGTCGACGAAGGCCAAGTTCGGTCAGCCCGAGGTGAAGCTCGGCATCCTCCCCGGCTTCGGGGGCACACAACGCCTCCCGCGACTCGTGGGACGCGGCGTCGCGACCCAGATCCTGCTCTCGGGGGCAATGATCCCCGCGGAGGAGGCGCTGCGCATTGGACTCGTGAACGAGGTCGTGGCCCCCGACGAGCTCGACGGACGCGCACGCGCCGTGCTGCAGGAGATCCTCGCCAACGGACCCCATGCGCTCAAAGCCTGCCTGGCGGCCATTCACGACGGCCTGGCGTCGACGCAGGACGCCGGCTTGGAGATCGAAGCGAAGCTCTTCTCGGCAACCTGCGGCACGGACGAGATGCGCGAGGGCACGAGGGCCTTTCTCGAAAAGCGCTCCCCGAAGTTCTAGTGTAGCCCCGCTTCGCTCGGCACCAGCCACCGTGGTCACGCCCCCCCAAGGAAGGAGAGGCCAGACCATGAACCAAGCACCCAGGGAGCGCTGGACCGGGCGCACGGGCTTCGTGCTGGCGGCCATCGGCTCCGCCGTCGGTCTGGGGAATATGTGGCGGTTCTCCTATCTGACGGCCGAGTACGGTGGGGCGGCCTTCGTGGTCCTCTACGTCGCGTTCACCGTCTTGATCGGGATCCCCGTGCTGCTGGCCGAGCTCGCGATGGGGCGTGGGGCAAACAGCAGTCCGATCAGTGCGCTGGGCCACTTCGGGGGAAACGCCTGGAAGCCCGGCGGGGCGTTGTTCGTCGCGTCCGGCTTCTTGATCCTGGCCTACTACTCCGTCATCGCTGGCTGGACCCTTCGCTACGCGCTGGTCGCTCTTTTTGGTGGGTTCGATCCGGACGCCAAGCAGTACTTCATAGAAATCAGCCAGGGTCGGGGCGCAGTCATCGGTCACGTCGTGTTCATGGCGGGCACTACGCTGATTGTGGCACGCGGTATTCGGGCAGGGATCGAACGTACTTCCCTCATCCTCATGCCAGTCCTGTTCATGCTCATCTGTGGACTCGCAGTCTACGGCTACACGCTCGAAGGCGCGGGCGCGGGGTATCGCTTCTACCTGGAAACCGACTTCAGCAAGATTCTCGATGCAGAAGTATTCAGCACGGCGGCAGGTCAGGCCTTCTTCAGTCTCAGTCTGGGCATGGGAGCGATGATGACGTATGCGAGCTATCTCTCGCCGGAGCAGCACCTGCCGAATGAGTCGCTCGTCATCGGCGGCGCAGACTTCGTGGTCGCATTCGTCGCCGGCCTCGTCGTCTTTCCTCTGATCTTTGCGCTCGGTCTTTCCGCTGATGTGGGCGAGAGCACCCTCGGCGCACTCTTCATCACGCTGCCCAAGGCGTTCTCACAAATGGGAATCGCGGGACAGGTGGTGGGATTCTTGTTCTTTGCCGCGCTTGCTGTCGGCGCACTGACGTCCGCGATCTCGCTGCTCGAGGTGGTGACCGCTTCGGCCATGGATACTCTCGGCTGGCCGCGGACGCGCTCGGCCCTGGTGTTCGGCGTCCTCATCACGCTCCTCGGCATTCCTCCGGCCCTGAAAATCAACATCCTCGACTGGATGGACAAGCTCGCCGGTCAGCTCTTCCTCGTGACGGGAGGGCTCCTCCTCTCGATCTTCGTGGGCTGGGTCATGAAAGACCCCTTCAGCGAGGTCAGGCGTGGCGCGGAGCACTGGCCCTGGTTTCCGGTGTGGAGATTCCTGCTGCGGGTTCCGATCCCGCTAGCGCTGCTCATCGTGCTCTATTCCTTCGTCCAAAAGATGTTCTGCGAGTGAGTCTTTCGGGGCCGCTCTAGAGCACCGCCTCGATCAGGTGCGGACCGGGCTCGGCCAGCGCGCGCTCCAGTTCCTCGACAAGCACCTCGGCGCTCTCGACCCGTTTGGCCGGAACACCCAGAGCCCAGCTGAGCTCCACCCAGTCGATGATCGGGTTGGAGATGTCAGTGAGCGCCAGCGCCTGCGGACCCGGCTCGGAAATACCGGCGCGGGAAAGCTCGATGCGCAGAATACGGTACTCACGATTGGCACAGATCAGTGTCGTGACATCGAGACTCTCGCGTGCCTGCGTCCAGAGCGATTGCAGGGTGTACATCCCGCTGCCGTCCGCCTGAAAGGCGAGAACCGGACGGTCCGGGCAGGCGATCGCCGCACCCGTCGCGCAGGGAAGACCCTGACCAATTGCACCGCCCGTGAGGCTCATGTAGGTATGGGGGGGGCAGCGGCCCGCGCCGAGGAAGTAAGGCAAGCCGGAGGTCGCCGCCTCATCCATCACGATCAGGCCCTCCGGCTGCACCGCGGCGATGGCCGAGCCGAGCGTCGTGGGCGAGAGCTGCCCCGTGGGCCGCGTGGGGCGTGCAGGCGCGGCCACGAGGGCGGATTCCTCCGGCGCGCCGAGGACATCGGCCAGCGCTTCGAGTGCTCGGCCCACATCCTCTTCGGGCCGGGCCAGCGAGTGCGCTCGGCAGCTCTCGGGAACGAGCCGACTGGGGGTTTGGGGGTAGCCGAAGAACGCCACCGGCTCCGTTACCCCGGCCAGGATCAGATGCGCAGTGGAGCCGAGCAGCTCGATGACCTGCTCGGGGAAGTAGGGTAGACGCTCGAGCGCTGCTAGACCCGCACCGCGTTCCATGCGCGCGGGGAAGGTTTCGCAGAAGAGACGGCAACCCATCCGGCCCGCGATGCGCGCGGCCGCGCGCAGACCGGCCTCGCGCAAGCCGTGCGCCCCCAGCAACAGAATCGCCGGCTCCCCGGAACGCAACACGCCAGCGGCAGTGTCGATCCGCGCCGCGTCGACCAACGGCGCTGATTCTGGAGCGATGGTTGACTCGGGCGCGCCCGCTTCTCCCCAGGCCACGTCTGATGGCACGATGAGCGTCGCAACCGCGCCGGGCGGACGCGAGGCCGCGGCGATCGCCTCCGCCCCGTCTTGCGCAAGATCGTGAGGGCTCTTCGCCACGCGAACCCAGCTCGAAACGGGTCGCGCCAGGGACTCGATATCCGAGGCCAGCGGCGGATCGGCGTCCACGTGCCAGATCGCGTGGTCGCCGATAAGGTTGACGATGGGCGACCGTGCCCGCCGTGCGTTGTGCAGGTTGGCGATGCCGTTCGCGAAACCGGGTCCGAGGTGCAGGAGAGTCAGCGCGGGCTTGTCCGCCATGCGTCCGTAGCCGTCGGCTGCACCGGTGCACACGCCCTCGAAGAGACCCAACACGGGACGCATGTCAGGCACAGCATCGAGGGCTGCGACGAGGTGCATCTCCGTGGTGCCGGGGTTCGTGAAGCAAACCTCGGCGCCCGCCGCCACGGAAGTACGGATCAAGCTCTCGGCGCCATTCATCTTCTAAGTATCCCCTCGCCTGCGTGAAGCTGGAACGAGTCTATCACCGAAGCCGAGACGGCAACGAGACAAATGGTAAGCTTTTGGTTACGAGGACCTTGGAGTCGCGCCGATGGCGGAGCAACTGATCCCGGTCGCCACGTTCAGGCAGCCCATCGAGGCCGAGCTGGCCAAGGGCAAGCTCGAGGCGGAAGGCGTGCGCTGCTTCATCGAGGATGGGAGCCTCGCGCGTATCAACTGGTTCCTCTCGGGGGCCGTGGGCGAGACCAAGCTCCTCGTGAGAGAGGCGGACCGCGTGCGCTCCATGGAAATCCTGGAGGAGGACCCAGAGCAGGCCGAGGCCGCACTGCGCACGGTCTTCGAGGGCACGGACGCGAACGGCTGTCCATTCTGCGGGTCCCCCGAGATTCGAACCGAGGGATACCCGACACTGACCATTCTGATCGCCCTGCTGCTCGTTGGCCTGTTTCTGCGCGTGCCCATTCTCTTGCTTCTCGTCGCCCTTCCACTGCTCTTCTTCCGCCGGCGAAGGTACCGCTGCTTCGATTGCGAACATCGCTGGAAAAAGCGATAGAGGAATGGACACCGTGTCGGAGCCGCTCGTCGCCCTCGGGACATTCACCTCATCCATCGAAGCCCAGCTCGCCAAGGCGAGGCTCGAGCTCGCAGGCATCCCGAGCGTCGTCAGCAATGAGCTCTCGATGGGGGAAGTCGAGTTGAGGGTCGCGAGCTCGGCGGTCAAAGACGCGCTCGCGATCCTCGAGGGAGGCCAGGACATAGGCGCGGTCCCCGCGGACGAGAGCCAGGGCGTGGATGAGGCCCGTTGCATGATCTGCCGCTCCTCCTTCCTGATCGCCGAGGAGGGGCCCATACTTTGGAGGCTCCTCCGCTCGCTCGTGCTCCAGATCGTGCCACTGCCCCGTGAGTGGTTCGAGAGCCGGAGGGTCCGCTGCGGCGTCTGTGGCTATCGTTGGAAGCAGGAAAGAACCGAGCGTCCTGTGCGCGCTCGGGACCGACGAGCCTAGCGGGGCCCGGCGCAAGGCGGCTTGCGCCACCCATCTCCGCTCGCGTCCCGCTCGCTGCGCGCGCCGCTCCCAAGGCGCGTACGAAGTAACGCGCCGTGCGAGCAGGGCGGCTCTGCCGCCCGATAAC
The DNA here is from genome assembly GCA_030673955.1 of Deltaproteobacteria bacterium. Classification (GTDB taxonomy): domain Bacteria; phylum Myxococcota_A; class UBA9160; order SZUA-336; family SZUA-336; genus SMWZ01. The sequence continues at coordinate 4,969 of DAOVBF010000008.1, read as the reverse complement.
TCGCTAGTCGCGGCGCTTGCACTAGGCGCCGCCGCGCCTAGCGTCCCTGCCAGCGGGGAGGGCGCTTCTCGACGAACGCCCGCGGCCCTTCCTTGAAATCCTCGCTCCGGACCATGGCCGCGAGCCCTTCGTAGCGGCTCGTCATCGCCGTCTCCAGCGAGGCCATGTCGAGTCCCGCCATCGCGGCCTGCTTGCTGCCCCGCACCGAAAGCGGCGCACACTCGAGGATCTGATCCGCCCAGCAACGCGCAGCGGACATCAGTTCGCGGTGCGGTACGACTTCGTTGACGAGGCCCATCTCCAGCGCCTCGTGCGCACTCACGCGGCGACCGGTGAGGATGATGCCCATCGCCTGCTTCAGCGGAATCTGCCGCGGCAGACGATGGATGCCGCCCACCAGCGCTGCCATCCCCACGCGCGGCTCGGGCAGGGCAAAGACCGCCTCCTCCGCAGCCACGATGAGGTCGCACGCCAGCGCGAGCTCGAAGCCCCCGCCCATCGCGATGCCATTGACCGCAGCGATCATCGGCTTCGAGCTGTCGAAACGGTGGGTGATCCCACCGAAGCCGGAGGGTGGGAACTCGAGCTTCCCTCCAGCCGCCTGATACTTGAGGTCATTCCCCGCGCTGAAGGCACGATCCCCGGCGCCCGTGAGAATGGCGACCCAGAGCTCGGGGTCGGCGACGAAGTCATCAAAAACCTTGGCGAGCTCGAAGCTGGCCGGCGGGTGGAGGCTGTTCCTGACCTCCGGCCGGTTGATGGTAACCATCAGAATGTGGCCATCTCGCTCCAGTTTGCAGAACTCGGGCATGACCTCGGTCTCCCCTGCTAGGCTTCCCAGCATACATGTTCTCGGAGCTGAAGGAGTGGGGCAGATGAGTGAGCTCTTTTCGATCAAGGGAAAGGTCGCGTTGGTGACAGGCGGATCCAGTGGCATCGGGCTGATGATCGCACGCGGCTTCGTCGAAGCGGGCGCAAAGGTCTACATCTCCTCGCGCAAGCAGGAAGTCTGCGATCGGGTTGCGCAAGAGCTCTGCCAGAAGGGCACCTGCATCTCGCTCCCCGCCGACCTCTCCACCGAGGCAGGCGTCAAAAAGCTGGTCGACGAGATGGCGGCGCGCGAGTCCGCGCTGCACGTGCTGGTGAACAACGCGGGCGCGAACTGGGGGGCGCCGTTCATGGAGTTTCCGGGCTCAGCGTGGGACAAGGTGCTCGCGCTGAATCTCAAGGCGGTCTTTCTGCTCACGCAAGGACTTGTGCCGCTGCTGGAGCAGGCCGCGCAGCCGGCTGATCCGGCGCGCATCATCAATATCGGCTCGTCCGACGGGATCCACGTTCCAGCCCTCGAGGTCTACGCCTATTCGGCCAGCAAGGCGGGCCTGCATCATCTCACGCGCCACCTGGCCCGGACGCTCTCGATTCAGAACATCACGGTGAACGCCGTCGCGCCCGGCCCTTTCGAGAGCAAGATGATGCAGGCGACGCTCGAGAGGTTCCGCGATCAGATCACCGCCGCCGTTCCGCTCCAGCGGATCGGAGAGCCTGAGGACATGGCCGGCGTCGCGATCTACCTCGCGTCACGCGCGGGCGCCTACGTCACGGGCGCCGTCATCTCGGTCGACGGCGGCTTGGCGACGTGCGGATAGGAGGCTCGACCTACGCGGGCCCGCCCGGCTCCTGCTTTGGTAGACGCAGGAAGAGAAGCACCCCGATCGCGACGGCATAGATCACGATGAAGATTCGGAAGGCGAGCTCGTAGCTGCCCGAGCGGTCGAAGATGTAGCCCGCCAGGGGGACGCCCACCATCTGGATCGGAAGCATAAAGGGGCTCATCAGCCCCATCACGCGCCCGAATGCGAAACGACCAAAGGCGGCGCCGATGAGCGCACCCCAGAGCGGGATCAGCCCGCCCATGCCCAGCCCGAAGATCGCGCCCGCAACAAGAAGCGCGGAATAGCTACCTGCGGTCAGCACGAGGCTCACCCCGAGCGCCTGGAGTCCGCTCGCAAGCCAGAAGGTCACGCGCTTGTCCCCCCGATCGGCGAGCCAGCCGAAAGTGACTTTTCCGACGACGCCCATCCCCGCCATGCAGGAGAGCACGAGAGCCGCAGCGTCCGGCGGAATGCCGATGTCGGTCGCGTGCGGGATGATGTGCGTCAGAATCGCACCCAACGCGCAGAAGTTCAGCGCAACCGCCATGGAGATGACCCAGAAGTTCGAGTCGCGAAGAGCGCCGCGAGCAGACCAATGGAAGGAGCCCGGGTGGTCGATCATCTGATCACCCGGCGCGAGCGGCAGCATCGGCTCCAGCGTCTCCGGAGTCTTGCTCGCCCTCGCGCCACCGTCCGGCATGAGCCCGAGATCCTCGGGCCGGTTCACGATCATGAACCAGACGACGGGCAGCACCACCGCGAGCACCACCGCGCCGTAGAAAACGAAGGTGAGACGCCAGCCGTAGCGCGCGATGAGCTGCGTTGCCACGGGGGCCATGACCAGGCCGGACACGGAGATGCCCGTAGCCGTGATACCGAGTGCGGTTCCGCGGCGCTCGACAAACCATTTGGCGACAAGGGTCGAGCTCGAGAGGCCCCCCAGCATGGCGGCCCCGAGCGCCAGCAGGGCTCCCAGGACCAAGTAGAACTGCCAAAGCTCGCTGATCCGCGAGCCCACGAAGAAGCCCGCCGCCATGAGCAATGCACCGAGAGCCATGATTTCCCGGATGGATCCCCGGTCGAGCAGGCGCCCGAGCAAAGGAGCGAAGACACCGGTAACAAGCTGCACCACCGAAAGACCCAGGGAAACGCCCAGGCGCGATCCCCCGAAGTCAGCCGCGAGCGCCTTGAAGAAGGCACCGTACGAGTAGAAGATGAACCCCACCGAGATGAAGTGGGTCACGAACGTGGCGACAACGATCTTCCAGCCGAAGAACACGGCCGCCAGCTTCTCACGCGAGCCGTAGCTGTCAAGTGAGTACCGAGTCGAGCTCGGATGGGGAGGACGAGTTGAGGCCACCATCGGGATCTGAGGCCGGTTTCCGCGAGGCCGTCCAGGAGAATCTCCGGCGGAACTATCTCGTACAACTCGCTCATGGCTTCTTCGGACAGACCGGGCTGCGTCTGATTCACGCGCCGACCTTCATCCCCGTCTATATCTACGCGCTTTCCGGATCCGAGCTCGTGGTGGGCCTGGCCCGCGCATCGCAAGCGCTGGGTCAGTGCCTGGCCCCCGTGCTGGGCGCAACGCTCATCGAGCACCGTCGGCGCGTGCTGCCCCTGGGTCTCCTCACGGGCGCGCTCATGCGGCTGCAGATCCTCGGCATCGCCTTGGCCGGCATCTTCCTCACCAGCGTCTGGAACCTGCGAGCCGTCTGCCTCTTGCTGGGTCTGTTCGGCTTTTTTCTCGGCATCCAGAGCGTCGTCATCATCTTTCTGCGCGCAAAGGTCATTCCACCCGAAAGGCGCGGCACGCTGATCGGCCTGCGCAGCGCCCTCGCGGGTCTCTGCACCAGTGGCGTGGCCTACCTGGGCGGACGCTACCTGCTCGAGACCGAAGCCCTCGGAAACGGCTACGCCGCTCTCTTCCTGGTGGCGTTCGGGTTCACATCGCTGGGACTCGCCATGCTCGCCTTCCTACGCGAGCCCGAATCGCCCGAGGTCCGGGAGCGGTCCGGCGTCATCGAGCGCCTGAGCCATCTGCCGGAGCTGCTTCGCGCGGACCACGAGTTCACCCTGTACTTCCTGGCGCGCGCGCTGGGGAGCATGGGTCGCATGGCGATGCCTTACTACGTGATCTTCGCCGCAACGCGGATCGAGATTCCGGGGACGACCCTCGGTATCCTCACCGCAGCCTTCCTGGTCGGACAGACCATGATCATCCTGGTCTGGGGCGCACTCGCCGATCGGCGGGGCTTCCGTATCGTCTTCAACGCCTCCCTCCTGATCTGGATTCTCGCCGTCCTGGTTCTCATGGAAACCACGGACTTGACACTGCTCACACTCGTCTTCATGGCGATCGGCACGGGCGTGGGCGGGTTCATGATGGCTGCACAGAATCTGGCGCTGGAGTTCGGCTCGATGAAGAACCTGCCGATGCGGATCGCCATCGCCAACTCCGCGGCGGAGCTCACGACCGTCGTGGGCCTGATCCTGGGCGGTGTGCTCGCGATGAGCTTCTCCTATCCGCCCGTATTCTGGATCGCCATCCTCTTCAAGTGCGCCGCGATTGCGATCATGACCCGCTATGTCGGGGAGCCGAGGACCCGCTGATAGCATCCGGGCAGCGCTTGAGCGATGTGTGCTGCTACCCTTCGAAGGCTCGAGTGAGGTGATGGGCCAGCATACAAGGTGTGAGCTTCCACTACCGCGGAGACCTGCGACGATGCGTGCCGAGCTGCTGAATCGAGCGGGCCATGCACTGGCGGTATACGCGCGAGGTCGTAGTTGGCGGTGCCGCATCGCCCGGGTTGCGGCCTGCTTCTTGATCGCCACGCTGAGCCCGCAGGCTGCGCCGGGCGACGAAGGCGAGATGCGCTCGGGAGCCGGAGCGGCGACGCGGCTTCTCCAGGTGAAGGCCCGGTTCGCGGACGAGGTATCGGTGGTGCGCCTCCAAACCGATGGACCCCTCGCCGAGCATGACGTGTTCATCCTGCGCGACCCGCATGTACTGGTGATCGATCTTCCCGGCCTGGAGATGGAGGAAACGAAGGCAGACATCCGCGGATCCAGTTCCCACTTTGGCAGGCTGCGCGTGCTCAAGACTCCGCGGTCGGTGCAGGTCGTGCTCGATGCCAGGGAGGAAGACGCTTTCACCCAGCGCCAAGTCACCCCGTTGTCCGATGGGCTGCTGTTGACGCTCGGGGCTGGGGAGAGGGTCACGAAAGCATTCGCGGCGGCGGAGCACGCAAGCCACGCTATCGAAGCGGGTGCCGAACCGCTGGAAGCCCCCGAGGCACGACTCGTCCCCGCGGTCC
>DAOVBF010000029.1 GCA_030673955.1 Deltaproteobacteria bacterium | reverse complement strand
CGCGCCCGAGCGAGTCTCATAAGACATTGAATACAAAGGGTTTTCTGTGGCGACCCAGGCAGGATTCGAACCTTCGACACCTAGCTCCGGAGGCTAGTGCTCTATCCAGGCTGAGCTACTGGGCCATACGTGGTGGGCGATACAGGATTTGAACCTGTGACTTCTACCGTGTGAAGGTAGCACTCTACCACTGAGTTAATCGCCCATAGTGCACCTTATAGGGTAGCCCCTGCGGGACCGCAAGACAGCTCAGGGGTCGGTCAAGCGGCGGAAAGCCTCCGCAAAGGCCAGGCCGTGGGGCGCGCCCACCGAGGCCGTGTAGTCCCGGATCGCCGTGTCGAACGCGGCGCGGTCCTCCGCATGCAGCTCCGGCTCGTACTTGTAGAGCCGCCGCCCGAACTGGGAAACATGTGCACAGAAGGCCTCGATCTTCTGAGCAAGCGTGGCCTCGATGTCCACGAAGTAGTCCGGCTCGCGGCTCTCGAAGAAGAAGCAGACGGGGACCTCGTAGGGCTCGAGCCCCGCCTCGAGGAACTCGGGAAAATACAGATGCCAACGCGCGGCGCGTATCGCATCCAGCGTGTTCTGGGCGGCGCTGCGGTGATCGCTCTTGTGCCACTGCTCCCAGTGGGTCCCGGGATCGAACGAGAAGACGGCATCCGGGCGTAGGCGGCGCAGGAGCGCGGCGGCCTCGCGACAGAGCGCACGGCGGTCCACGTACTCGAGCTCGCCGTCGCCGTGACCCAGCCAGTGCAGGTTCTCCGGCGGGATCCCCAGGGCCCGGGCAGCGCTTTCCTGCTCGCGCCGGCGAATCTGCGTCAACCGGGCGCTCGTCATGCTGCGGTCCAGGGAACCCTTGTCATCGTCGGTGTACATGACGAGATGCACGGCGTTCCCCGCCGCCACCAGGCGCGCAAACGTTCCCGCAGCGTGCAGATCGTCGTCGGGATGGGCGCCGAAGCAGACGACCGTGCGGCCCGTCCACTCCTCGATCCGCTCGGGTAGCATGCGAGACGCGCCCTCCTGCTAGGCCGGCGGGGAGCTCATCCCGGCTCGTGCCTTCCGCTCCACCGCGGCGCCCACAAAGCTGTGGAAGAGCGGATGCGGCGCAAAGGGGCTGGACTTGAACTCGGGATGGAACTGGCAGCCCAGGAACCACGGGTGGTCGCGCAGCTCCACGACCTCCACCAGCCGCCCGTCGGGTGAGATTCCCGACACGACGAGCCCTGCCGCCTCGAGGCGCTCGCGGTACTCGGGGTTGAACTCGTAGCGGTGGCGATGCCGCTCGGAGACTTCCGTCTTGCCATAGACCCGGGCAGCGAGCGTGCCCGCCACGACCCGGCAGGGGTAGGCGCCGAGCCGCATGGTGCCGCCGGTCTCGGCCTGCTCCTGCTGCTCGGGCAGGAAGTCGATCACCGGATGGGGTGTCTCGGGGTCGATCTCGGTCGAGTTGGCCCCGTCGAGGCCCGCGAGGTCACGCGCGAACTCGACCACGGCGCACTGCATTCCGTAGCAAATGCCGAAGTAGGGGACCTCGTGTTCGCGCGCGTAGCGAACCGAGTTGATCTTGCCCTCCGCACCGCGCGGGCCGAAGCCGTGCGGGACGAGGACCCCGTCCACCCCTGCCAGAACATCCAGCGCGTTCCCCTCCAGCTTCTCGGAGTCGACGTACTCGATATCGACCCCCACCCCGTGCGCGATGCCGCCGTGGGCCAGCGCTTCGTTCAAGCTCTTGTAGGATTCGGTGAGACCGACGTACTTGCCGACCATTGCGATCCGCACCCGGCCCTCGGGGTTCTTGAGCGTCGTCACCACGTTCTCCCAGCGCTGCAGCGACGGATCGCCCGTCCAGATGTTGAGCCGGCTGACGACCGCTTCGTCCAGCCCCTCGCCGTGCAGCACGAGCGGCAGCTCGTAGACGGTCTCCACGTCCTTGGCTGTAATCACCGCCTCCTCGTCGACATTGCAGAAGAGCGCGATCTTGGACTTGACGCTGCGCGGCAGGAAGCGGTCGGTGCGGCAGAGCACGAGATCGGGGGCGATCCCGATGGAGCGCAGCTCCTTCACGCTGTGCTGAACCGGCTTGCTCTTGAGCTCGCCGGCACTCGCCATATAGGGCACCGGCGCGACGTGCACGTAGAGTACGTTGTCTCGGCCCAGATCGGAGCGCAGCTGGCGGATCGCCTCCAGGAAAGGCAGGGACTCGATGTCGCCCACCGTCCCCCCCACCTCGACGATCACTATGTCGGTCCCGTCCCGCAGCTCACAGATGTGTTCCTTGATGGTGTCCGTCACGTGGGGGATCACCTGAACCGTCGCGCCCAGATACTTTCCCTCGCGCTCGCGCTGCAGGACCCGCTCGTAGACCCGCCCGGCGGTGAGGTTGTTCCTGAGGCCGAGACGCGCTGAGGTGAAGCGCTCGTAGTGGCCCAGGTCCAGGTCGGTCTCGGCCCCGTCGTCCGTGACGTAGACCTCGCCGTGCTGGAACGGGTTCATGGTTCCCGGATCGACGTTCAGGTAGGGGTCCAGCTTGAGGAAGCTGACCTTCAGCCCGCGGGCCTCGAGCAGCGCGCCCATCGCTGCGGAGGAGAGACCCTTCCCGAGAGATGAGAGCACCCCCCCGGTCACGAAAACGAACTTGGTGGGGCGCTTCATCTCGGGAATTTATCTGTACTGAACAGCTCGGGGTTCGTAAAGAGCGGGTCGGATCTCAGTGGCCCTTCCGGGCCAATGCGGCCTCTACGCGGCCTAGATCCTCGGGCGTATCGACCTCCAGCGCGCGGTGCGAGACGCTGGGGACGGCGATGGGATAGCCGTGCTCGAGCGCGCGGAGCTGCTCGAGCCGCTCCTCTTTCTCGAAGGGAGTTTGCGGGAGGGAGGCAAAGCGCAGTAGGAACTCGCGCCGGTAAGCATAGACCCCGATGTCGGAATAGACGACGAGTCCCCGACGGCGGTGTTCCTCTTCGACCCGCGCACGGTTGAAGTAGTCCCGCGCGGGTGGAACGTCTTCGATGATGGGCAAGCGGGTAAAGGTCAGCGCGCGATCCCGCTCGTCCACCACGACCTTGCCCCGGTTGGGATCGAAGCGGTCCTCCGGGCGACCCAGCGCGGTCTTCAGGGTAGCCATGGGAATCTCGCGCTCGCTCCGCAGCGGCGCGAGCAGTGCGGCGAGGGTCGCGGCCTCGATCAGGGGCTCGTCCCCCTGCACGTTGCAGATCAGCTCGTCCTCGAGCTCGCGCGCCACCTCCGCCAGGCGGTCGGTGCCGGTGGGGTGGTCCGGAGAGGTCATCCAGACCTCGAAGCCCGCGCCCTGGACCGTGCGCTCGATGCGCTTGTCGTCGGTGGCAACGATCAGCCGATCCAGGACCCCCTGCGCGCGCGCGGCTTCCACGCGCTCTGCCACGTGCAGGATCATCGGCTTGCCGGCCAGCCGCGCGAGCGGCTTTCCGGGGAAGCGGGTGGACGCGTAGCGGGCCGGAATGATCGCCGTGACGCGCACGTCCGCCGTGCTAGCGCTTGCTGAACTGGAAGCGAGCCCGCGCGCCCTTCTGCCCGTACTTCTTGCGCTCCTTGATGCGCGCGTCACGCGTCAGGAACCCCCCGCGCTTGAGTGTGGCGCGGAGCTCTGGATTCCACTTCTCCAGTGCACGGGCGACGGCGTGGCGGACGGCGCCCGCCTGGCCGGCAATGCCACCCCCACTCACCGCCACACGCAGATCGAACTGGCCGATACCGTTCACGGCTTCGAGGGGCTCCTGCAGCAGCTGGCGCAGCTCGGGGCGCGGGAAGTAGTCATCGATCGCGCGCTTGTTGACCAGGATCTGGCCGTTGCCCGGTGAGAGGATCACCCGCGCAACCGCGGTCTTGCGGCGACCTGTCGCCGCGAAAAGGGTCTGGCTGGCTTGCGTCATGTTCTGATCTCCAGACGTTCGGGTTTCTGCGCGGCGTGCGGGTGCTCCGCGCGGGCATAGACCTTCAGCTTGCGCAGCATCCGACGTCCCAGCGGACCCTTCGGCAGCATGCCTCTGACCGCGCTCTCGATCACCCGCTCCGGCCGTGTCTCGAGCAGCCGTCCCGCCGTCACCGAGCGCACACCGCCAGGATAACCCGTGTAGCGATGGTAAACCTTATTCTCACGCTTGCGCCCCGTGAGCTCCACCTCCGCGGCGTTCACCACCACCACGAAATCCCCGCAATCCACGTGCGGGGTGTAGGTGGGCTTGTGCTTGCCACGCAGGATTACCGCCACCTGGCTGGCCAGCCGCCCCAGCACCTTCCCCTTTGCATCGATGAGAAACCACGCCCGCTCGACGTCTTGGGGACGCGTACTTCTCGTGGGGCGCATCGGAGTGGACATGGAGGCCTCCCGGGGGCACAAAACTAGCGGGGTATCGGCCGGCCGGGCCGGCCTGCCCGCACGGCACGCTCCTGCGTGCGTGCCTTGGATAGCCGATGGCCCTGGGGGGGTCAAGAAAGGCCCTCATAGCGGATCTCGTCGAGACAGAGGCCGTGGGCCGGGGCGGTCGGTCCGGCACGGGCCCGCTCGCGGGACGCCAGCATCTCCGCAATCTGCGGGGCGGAGAGCCGCCCCTGGCCAACGTCGACCAGGGTTCCCACCACGTTACGCACCATGTGGCGCAGGAAGCTGCGGGCCTCCGCAACGATGCGCACCTCATCCGCCTCGCGCACGACCTGCAGCACGTCCAGGGTGCGCCGCGTCTCCTCGTCCTCCGGAGGCCCCCCCGGGGCGCCCCGCAAGGCTGCGAAGTCATGTGTGCCCTTCAGCGCATCGCAGGCCTCCTGCATCGCCTCGAGATCCAGGGGGCCCCGGATGTGCCAGCACTGCGTACGGCGCAGGGGGCTCGGAGTCGGGCGATGCAGAATGCGGTAGACGTAGCGTTTCGAGATCGCATCGCGGCGTGCGTCGAACTCGGCCGGCGCCTCGCGCACCTCCCGGGCCGCCACGTCACGGGGAAGCACGGCGTTGAGGGCCTTGCGCAGCGCGAGCGGTGAGAGGCGGGTCTCGGAGTCGAAGTGCGCCACCTGGCCCCGAGCATGAACCCCCGCATCGGTGCGGCCAGCGGCATGCACCCGCACCTCCTCGCGCGTCACCTCGGCGATCGCCTCCTCGACGACACCCTGCACGCTGCGCCCGCGCGCCTGAAGCTGCCAGCCCTGAAAGTCCGTGCCGTCGTACTCGAGGATCAGGCGGAAACGCCGCATCCGAAGCCGAGACTTCAGTCCAAGCGACAAAGCGTCTCCGCGGCGAGGACCGCTGCCAGCGCGGAGCCGTAGCGCAGGTCGTCGAGCGTCAGCACGAAGGCCAGCCGGCGGCCCCCCTCCCCTTCGGAACGGATCCGGCCCACCCGAACCCCATCCCTGCCCATGGAACTCCGCGGTGTGGGCAGGTCGCCCTCTCCCATCACCTCCAGATAAGGCTGCTTCTCCCAGAGCGTACGGGCCCGGTCCGGTGTGAGCTGATTGGCGAGCTCCACGTGAGCGCACGCCAGGCTGCCCCCGAAGATCGGCACGCGTACACGGGTCACCTCGATGGGCAGCGTCGGAAGCCCGAGCAGACGCCGGAGCACGTGACGCAGACGCCGCTCCTCGGAGGTCTCCTCACCCTCGAGCACTTCGCCCACGACAGGCAGGCAGTCGAAGGCCACGGCGCGCGGGAAGATCTGCGGCTCGCCCGGGTCCCCTGTCATCGCATTGAGCAGGTGCACCGTCTGATCGGTGAGCTCCGCGGCGGCGCGCAGTCCCGCGCCCGAGGCCGACTCGAGGCAGAGCGCCGTCACGCGCTCCAAACCCGCCTCCCGCGCGAGCGGCGCGAGCACGAGGCCCAGACCCGCCACGACGCCCCGTGGAATCGCGAGCCAGCGGCTGCCCTCCAGCTCGGCACCCTCCCGCTGGAAGCCCGGGAGGTAGAGGGGAATCGAAGGTTCGAGCTCCAGCGCCCCCGTCACGTCCACCAAGCAGGTCTCCGCCTGGCGGAGCTCCGGGAGCAGGTCCTCCAGCATGGCGGGCGCCGCGCTCAGAATCAGGTCGCACTCGGGCAGGGCCTGCGGGACCAGCGCTTCCACCCGGATCGGCTCGCCCCGGAACTCCAGCTCCAGCCCCTCCGAGTCCTCCGAGGCGAACGCACGCAGGGAGGTCACCGGAAAATGGCGCTCCTCGAGCACGCCGAGGATCTCCCCTCCCACCGCGCCCGTAGCCCCGAGCAGCACGACTTCCAGACCCCGCTGCAGCATCAGCTCAGGGCCTCGCGCACCCGCTTGCCCATCTCCCGGGTGCCCAGCACGCGTGTGTGCGGACCCCGCGCCAGATCCAAGGTGCGATAGCCCTCGTCGAGAACGCGCTCCACCGCCCGCCGCACCCGCGCGGCCTCCTCGGGACGCCCGAGGCCGTGCTCGAGCAGTAACGCCACGGACAGGATGGCCGCCAGCGGGTTCGCCTTGTCCTGACCGGCGATGTCGGGGGCACTGCCGTGCACGGGCTCGAAGAGGCCGCGGCCCGGCTCCCCGATGCTTGCCGAGGCCAGCATCCCCAGCGAGCCCGTAATCATTGCGGCCTCGTCCGAGAGGATGTCTCCGAAGAGGTTCGGACAGAGCAGCACGTCGAAGCGGGGTGCGTCGCGCAGCAGCACCATCGCGGCGCTATCGACGAGCTGGTGCTCCAGCTCGACGTCCGGATAGTCGCGCGCCACCTCCTCGACGACCTCGTTCCAGAGCTTGCACACCTCGAGCACGTTTGCCTTGTGGATGTTCGTCACCCTTCTGCGACGCCCCGCGGCAGTCTCGAAGGCCACACGCGCAATGCGCGCGATATCGTGCTCATCGTAGACCATCGTGTTGAGCGCCCGTCGCGTACCGTCCCGGTCGCTGCGGCCGCGCGGCTCGCCGTAATAGATGCCGCCGGTGAGCTCGCGCACCACGATGAGATCGACACCGACCACAGCCTCGCGCCGCAGCGGGCTCGCGTCGGCCAGCGCATCGATCACCTTGGCGGGCCGCAAGCAGGCAAAGAGGCCCAGCTCCTTGCGGATGCGCAGCAATCCCTTCTCGGGCCGCTTCTCCACCGGGAGCGCATCCCACCTCGGACCGCCAACCGCGCCGAGCAGGACCAGACCGCATGCTCGCGCGCGGTCGAGCGTCGCGTCTGAGAGTGGCGTGCCCTCGGCGTCGATTGCGCAGCCCCCGACCAGACCCTCCTCCAGCTCCACGTCGGGGGCCACCCGCACCAGCAGCGCACGCGCCTCCTCCGTGACCTCGGGTCCGATCCCGTCTCCGGGCAGCAACAGCACGCCCGCCATTCAGCCCCCTTCCCGGATCAGATCCCTCCGACGGAGGCGCGCGTTCCCGCCTGCCTGCGCTGGAAAAGCTTGTTCAGCGCGTGTACGTACGCCTTGGCGCTGGCAACAACGATATCGGTATCGGCGCCCTGGCCGATCACCCGCATGCCGTCCTCTTCCAGTGTAACCGCCACCTCGCCCTGCGCGTCCATGCCGCTGGTGATGGCGTTCACGTGGTAGCGCAGCAAGCGCGACTCGACCCGGGCGATCTCCTGGATCGCCTTGAAGACCGCGTCCACCGGGCCATCGCCCATCTTCGCGGTCTTCCTCTGCTCACCCTCCACCGACATCTCGACGGTTGCCGTGGGGGTCACGAAAGTCCCGCACACCACCGAGACATTCTCGAGCTTGAAGTGCTCCCCCACACGCAGGAGCTGGTCCGTGACGATCGAGTCGATGTCCTCGTTGTAGACGGTCTTCTTGGCGTCGGCCAGGGCCTTGAACCGCTTGAAAGCCTCCTCGAAGTCGATCTTCTCCGGGTCGAAGCCCAGCTCGCGCAGCCGCGCGGCCAGGGCGTGACGACCCGAGTGCTTACCCAGCACCAGCTCGGTCGATCCCCGCCCGACAGATTCGGGGGTCATGATCTCGTAAGTGAGACGGTTCGAGAGGACCCCGTGCTGGTGAATACCTGCCTCGTGCGCAAAGGCGTTGTCACCCACCACGGCCTTGTTGGGGGGTACCTTGAACCCGATGATCTGCGAGAGCAAGCGGCTCGAGGGGTAGATCTCCTTCGTCACGATCCCGGTGTCGCAGCCACCGAAATACTCCAGGCGGGTCTTCAGGGCCATCGCGACCTCTTCCATCGCCGTGTTGCCCGCCCGCTCCCCGATCCCGTTCACAGTGCACTCGATCTGACGGGCACCGCTCCGGATCGCCGCAATGGAATTAGCCACTGAGAGCCCAAGATCATCGTGACAATGCACCGAGAAACACACGCCCTCGCTTCCGGGGACATGCTCCCGCAGATATCGGATCAGCTCAGCGAACTCCTGAGGCGTGGTGTAGCCCACCGTATCCGGAACGTTGAGCGTGGACGCCCCTGCCTCGATGGCTCGCCTGTAGACGCGGACCAGGAAATCCCAGTCGGAGCGCGTGGCGTCCTCGGCCGAGAACTCGACATCCTCGCAGTAGCCGCGGGCTCGCTCGACGGCGCGCCCGACTTCCTCGAGCACACGCTCCGGTCCCATCCTGAGCTTGTCGCGCATGTGGATCTCGGAGGTGGCGATGAACGTATGGATCCGTGTCCGCTCGCCATCTCGCAATGCTTCCCAGACCCGGTCGATATCGGCGAAGGAGGTGCGGGCCAGGCCACAGATGATCGGGCCCTGTACCTCCTGCACCACGAGGCGCACGGCCTCGAAGTCGCCGTCCGAGGCGATCGGAAAACCCGCCTCGATCACGTCCACGCCGAGCTTCGCGAGCTGCCGCGCGAGGAGGACCGTCTCCTCCAGGTGCATGCTGCAGCCGGGTGCCTGCTCCCCATCACGCAGGGTCGTGTCGAAA
>DAOVBF010000010.1 GCA_030673955.1 Deltaproteobacteria bacterium | reverse complement strand
GCGATGAGAGAGCGTCGCTCGTGCGGCGAGAGAAGGCCGTGAGAGGCTGCAGGCGCTCGGAATCCGACCGAATCGGGCAACCCCGCTGGGGGCTTTCGCCGGGAACGGCGGTGTCCGTTCGAGATGACGCCCATCCGGGCTTCGCGACCGCGAAACTCCGACTACGCCACCGCCGCGCGTACGAGCTGGGACAAACTCCCAAGCCCCTTCGACGTGAAGAAGTGGTCCGCCTCGGGGATCACATCGAGGCGTGCGTTGGGAAGCGACGCCAGGAGACTCGAGAGCTCATCCGCGCGCGCGAACACGTCCTGGCCACCCGCGATGACATGGATGGGCCCTTGGAAGGTCTCGATCTGCAACGCGCGGATCATATCCCCGGGAGGCGCCACGAGCAGCAGCTCCTGGATCCGCGCATCGACCAGTGCCACACGCAAAGCTGTGGCCGCACCGAAAGAGTAGCCCGCTCCCAGCAGGGGAGAGGGAGCGCTCTGGTGCAGGTGGTCCAGGGCGGCCCTGAAGTCGCGCTCGGCATCGCCTCGGTCCCCGCTGGGAACACCTTGGCTGGCCCCCACCCCACGCCAGTTGAAGCGCACGGAGGCGAACCCCTCCCGGTAGAGGGTGTAGGCCAGCTCGTTCACCACCGGATGATCGAGGCTTCCCCCATACAGCGGGTGGGGCGGCGCAATCACCGCGCCACGCTTGGTGCCCGCCTGCCAAACGCCCTCGAGCATCAGGCCATCCGACTCGACGGGGATCGTGACCACCCGCTCCTTCCAAACCATGGCGGGTACAAATGGTATCCCGGGGCTCGATGGATTTCCTCCATCCAGGCTCGATTCTGGGCTACCCTGCGGGCCCGATGCCTCGTGAATCGAAGAGAGCGCTTAGTTTCCGCGCCCAGCGCATCCGAAAGGTGCTCTTCGAGACGCATGCCGATGCGCACTGCGAGCTCGACTACACCGATGCGTTCGAGCTGCTCTGCGCAACCCTGCTCTCGGCCCAGTGCACCGACAAGGTCGTCAACACCGTAACCCCCGCCTTGTTCAGGCGCTTTCCGGACGCCTCCCAACTGGCCAAGGCCCGACCGTCCGAGCTCGAGCGGATCATCCGTCCCACCGGTTTCTACAAGAACAAAGCCAAGAGCCTGATCGGCATGGCCCGGGCGGTGGTCGAGAGGCACGAGGAGCAGATTCCCGACACGATGGAGGAGCTGGTCAAGCTGCCGGGGGTCGGGCGTAAGACAGCCAACGTGATCCTGGGCAACGCCTTCGACACGCCCGGGCTGGTCGTGGATACCCACGTCGCGCGCCTCTCGCAGCGCATGGGGCTCACGCAGCAGAAAGATCCGGTGCGGATCGAGCGCGAGCTGATGGAGCTGATCCCCGAAGAGGACTGGACCCAGTTCTCGCACGCGATGATCTTCCACGGGCGTCGCATTTGCACAGCTCGCAACCCCGCCTGCGAGGGCTGCCCCATCTTCCCGGACTGTCCGTTCCCCAAGCGGAGGACGCGGAAGACGAGAAGGAGAAAGGCGTGAAGCGGCGCACGCTTCACGACGGTTCCGTGGGCTCCTTCGGGCTCGAGGAGGCCCAGCTGCCCTCGGGCAAGCGTGTGACGCTGGAGATCCTGCGCCATCCCGGAGCGGCGGCGGTCGTGCCGTTCATGGATGACGAACGCATTCTCCTGCTGCATCAGTACCGCCACGCGCCGGGCGGAACCATCTGGGAGGTTCCCGCAGGCAAGCTCGGTCCGGGGGAGGATCCGGAGGCATGTGCGGCCCGCGAGCTCGAAGAGGAGACAGGCTACCGCGCGGGACGCATCGAGCCGACGGGTGTGATTCTGACGTCGCCCGGCTTTACGGACGAGCGCATTCACCTCTTCTGCGCGTACGACCTGCAGCCAGGCACGCTGCAGCACGAGCACGCCGAACATATCGAGATCCACGAGGTGCGCTTTAGCGAGGCGCTGGACATGATCGAGCGCGGCGAGATCATCGACGCGAAGAGCATCGTCGCGCTCTACCACGTGGCGCGGCGCAGGGATTCGTCTCGGTGAAACAGGCCGCACCGAGCGCGCGCCTGGGCGTCGCGCTCACGGGCCACTGGCTCTCGCTCGACCAGATTCAGCGCCTGGCCCGGTGCGCAGACGACCTGGGCTATGCGGTCGTGCTTGTCGATGGCGACGCGACGCTGCTTCCGCGGCGAGGCGGCGCACCGATCTATGACACGAGCGCACTCGCAGCGCTCGCGCTCGCGTCAACGACCCGCGCACGCGTCGGGTCCATCCGGCTTCCCGTGTTCTGGAACGCGGCTCTGCTCGCACGCAGCCTGGCAACACTCCAGGAGGCGAGCGGCGGACGCGCGATCGGCTTCTTCGGAGCGGGCGTCGGGCGTCATGAAGCCCGTTTCGGGATCCCTCCGCTTTCCGCGGGGGAGCGACTCGCCCGACTCGAAGAAACCCTCGACGCGCTGCGGCAGCTCCTCGCGGGGGAGCAGGTGACGCGGCGGGGGCAGTTCGTAAAGCTCGAGCGGGCGTTCATCGGTCGGCCGAGCGAGCCGATCCCCCTGGTCGTGGCCGCAAGGGGTCCCGGGGCGCTGCGCGTGGCCGAGCACCACGCTGACGTCTGGGACGCAAACGTGCCACCGCTACGGGAACACCTGGAGCCCTTGCAGGAGCGGCTTGCGCGTGAGATCGAGACCTGGATCTGGGTCTTCGCGCGGCCCGGGGCCTCGCTCGAAGCCGCGGCAAAAGCCTACCGCCGCCACTGCCCGTGGTTCGCCAAGCTGCCAGAGCGCGCGTTGGCCGACGCGCTGCTTTGGGGCGATCCTGCCAGGTGCCGCGAGCGTCTGGCCTCGCTGCCGGCCAGCCTGGGCGTGGATCTGCCGATCCTGGACCTCTCGGCGCTCGACGAGCCGGCAGCGCTGCGTGCCCTCGAGGCGCTCGCGCCAGCCAAAACCGCGGATTTTTCTTAGCCTCAACGCGGAAGAGGGGCTTCCTCGCGTGCCCCGGAAAGGACGGTCCTGTGCACGGTCGGCGCCAGTACGGAGCTAGCGGTTTCCCGGGGCTCACACCCATGGTGAAGCGCATCATGATCGTCACCGGTGTGATTTGGGTCGCACAGCAGTTCTCGCCAGGGCTGACAGACATCGGCGTGATCAGGACCAGCGATTTCTTCTCCAGGGGCTACGTGTGGCAGCCGTTTACATACATGTGGCTGCATGATCCCCGCGGCATCATGCACATCTTCTTCAACATGTTCGCACTGTGGATGTTCGGGGGTCAGCTCGAGCAGATCTGGGGAGGAAGGCGTTTTCTGCGCTTCTATCTGATCTGCGGGGTGGGCGCCGGCCTCGTGATCCTGCTCTGGAACGGCCTGACCGGAAACTACGCCGTCCCCACGCTCGGTGCGTCGGGCGCGGTCTACGGAATCCTCATGGCCTTCAGCCTGACGTGGCCCGATCGCACGATCATGCTGCTCTTCCCGCCCATCCCGATCAAGGCGATCTGGTTCATTCCGGTACTGTTCGTCTTGCAGGTCGCTTTCGGCGGCGCCAGCATCAGTCACGCAGGCCACCTGGGAGGCGTCCTCGTCGCTGCGGTGCTGCTGCGGCGCGACCTGCGAAGCTACTTCGGGCGCTCCCTGAGCTCCAGTAGCCTGCGTTACCGCTGGCATCGCTACCGCATGCGCGGACGCTTGCGGGCCGTGCGGCGTGAAGAGTGGGAGAAACGCCGGAAGTCCGACGAGGACGACGACCGCCCGACCTACCACTGATCCAGCGAGAAGGCTCCCCCCATGACCGACCAGCCCGCGATTCAGAGCAGCGAGGAGGACTTCGAGGCGGCGGCGCGCATCCTGGGAGAGTCCCGGCACGCGATCTCCCTCACGGGCGCGGGCCTCTCCGTCGAGAGCGGCATTCCTCCCTTCCGCGGACCGGGCGGGATCTGGACCATCCACGGCGAGCCACCCATGGACGGCTATCAGCGCTTCCTGCGCGACCCCGCCAGCGAGTGGCGCGAACGCCTTAATCCGAAGGGTCCGATGAAGGCGCTCGCGGAGACCCTGTTCCAGGCGCGCCCGAATGACGCTCACTTCGCACTCGCCGAGCTCGAGAAGATAGGGATTCTCCGCTGCCTGATTACGCAGAACATCGACAATCTCCACCGCGCCGCTGGGCACCGTGAAATCCTCGAGATCCACGGGAACGCCACCCTTCTGCGTTGTCTCGACTGCGCCCGGCGCTGGCCCCGGGATGCGATCGAGGTCGATCCCAAGAATCTTCCCCCGCGCTGCGACGAGTGCGGCGGCGTCATCAAGTCGGACACCGTGCAGTTCGGTGAGCCCATCCCTCCGGATCTGCTTCACGGCTGCTTCGAGCAGGGACGGCAGGCCGACTGCTGCATCGTGGCCGGCACGTCCGCGACGGTATACCCCGCCGCACAGATCCCCTTAGACGTCTACCACCACGGCGGGCGCTTGATCGAGGTCAATCTCTACGAGAGCGAGATTACCCGGGCCTGTGCGATCAGCTTGCGGGGCCCCGGAGCGGCGACCCTGACACGGCTGCTCGAGGCGGTGCGAGCCGCGCAGAGCCGCACCTAGCGCCACGACTCGCGGGTCCCGGCGCAAGGCGGCTTGCGCCACCCGCTCTTCGCTCGGCTTCGCCTCGCTGCGCGCACCGCTCCGCGGTGCTTGCATGGCGGGACCCGGTACCTCGCCAGTCGAGGCGCGCACGGTACTGGTGGCGGCGGACGGGCGAAGCCCGTCCGGCCACGCAGCAACGCTTTGCGTTGCCTTGGCGCGCGCCGTGCGAGCCCAGGCGCGTACGCAGTAACGCGCCGCCCCGGCAGGCTGGCTTTGCCAGCCGATACCCGGGTAGGACGGGGCTTTGCCCGCCGATAACCGGCCAGTGATGGCGCGCACGAAGCCACGCATCGCGCGGGCTGTCGGACGGGCTCCGCCCGCCGCTAACCAGCTGGAACTACCAGCCTTTATCCGAGTACGACAGGACTCCGCCCGCCGTCGACCCACCGGTACACCGCTAGTCGATAAAGACCTGGCTCTTGTCCTCGAAGCGGAGCCCGAGAGCAATAAGGATCTTGCGCTTCGTGTCCATCCGGCAGTTCATGCCCTTCTCTACGGAGTGGATGGTACGCAAAGCAACCCTGGCCTTCTTGGCCAGCTGTGCCTGAGTCATCAGCTTGTTCTCTCGGAGTTCCCGAACCCGGTTCCGCTTCCGCGCAGCTTGCAGGATCGATCCGTTCTCTTGCTCCATTCCTTGGAGCTCCTTCTCGGTCAGGAGGCCCCCCGCTCCCAGGGCATCGCTCATTGCGTAATCACCTCCCCGGATCGGGCCCCCCCTCGCATTTCTTTAGACTCGGCCTGTGCTTAGGTCATACGGGCGCGCCGGACACACGCACAATCCACGGCAAAGGAGCGCACGATTTGCAAAGGTCTTGCCCCCGCAGGTGCGCGCGGGATTCCGGTAGCTGAAGCGCACATGCAGTACCGTGCCGCGGGATGGGGTCGGCCTGCTGACAACCGGCTAGTTGAGGAGCGAAGCGTGCAAACATGACATTACCTGTCCATTCCGACGAGGAACGATGAAGGCTGCGCTGAAAGCCAACTGGTGGCGTATGGCGCTGGCCACGCTGCTTCTAATGGCGATCGGAATCGGCGTCGGACTCGTTCTCTACGTCTCCTCCGGCCCGGACTTCGTGGCGGGCGCGCTCACGCGGCTCCTTGGTCGGCGGGTCCAGATCGCCGAGCTGAAGCTCCACCTCGGCCGGTCGCTGGAGGTCGAGCTGACCGGTATCCAGGTCTTCGAGGGGGACGGGATGGAAGCTGACCACGCCCCCGCCTTCGAGGCCCTCCGCGCACTCGGGCGCCAATCCTGGCCCAGGCTCTTGGCAGGCCAGTTCGTACCGCTGGAATGGACCATCGAGGAGCCTCAGCTAAGGCTTCCCATAGCCCGGAATGGAGGCACAGCGCCCCAGCCCAGGCTGCCGCTCCTGAATCTCAGGATCGAGAACGGCAGGGTGGAATGGCGGCAGAGCGAGGGCGAACCGATCCTCATTCGAAGCATCCAGCTCTTCGCGCGACGCTCCGCGTTGCGCGCGGGCCTCGACGGCAACCTGACGGCTGAGCTGGTGAGGGCCGAAGAGGCCATCGGTCAGATGGAGCTCGATTTTCAAGGCCTCACCGGTGATGTCGCGATCAAGGGCAGGCTCCTGGGACTCGACCTGGCAGCTCTGCCCATGCGCGGTCTGCCGATCTCGAGCGGCCGCGCGGATGGCCGCGTGGCGCTACGGGTGATGGATAACACCATCGAGGGTTCGCTCGACATCGGGGTGGCCGGCTTCGAGCTCGACCTGCCGAAGCTGAACCGGCCCATCGCACCCAGCGAGGTGCAGGTGCGAACAGACGGGCGCTGGAAGGACGGGGTCCTCACCCTGTACCCGCACCCGATCCGCTTCGACGATCTCGGAATCTCGGGTGCGCTGCATATCCGGCCGGGTCGGGCCGGACGCGTGCGCGGGTCGCTGGTGCTGGATCCCTTTCGACTCGGAGGCCCCGAAGAGCGGCTGCAGTTGATCCGCCTGATGGGTCTCAGGCACGCGATCTGGCAGCGGATCGATCAGCGCGCAGAGGGCGGCTGGATCGACGACATGGAGATCGAGTTCGACCTGCCGCTCGACGGCCTGGACGAGGCTCTCGCCTTCCGACGCAAGCTCCGCCCCGAGGAGCTGAGCCTGGTCACGCGCATCCGTGATGGCGTGTACCGTCCGCGACCGGACTCGAAGCCCCTAGAAGAAATCTCCGGCGAAATGCGCGTGCGGGGGAACCTGCTCGAGGTTCACAACCTGAGGATGGCGCGGGGCGGCAAACCGCTGCCTGAGCTCGAGCTGCACGTGGATGGCGTGCATCGTCTAACGCACCTGCCCCCCGAAGAGCGCAAGATACCACCCGGTCCGGGCGTGCCGCTTCCGGGCCTGGGGCCGGCGTTCATAGCGCTCTCCAAACGGGGAGAGGCGGACCGACCTCCGGTGCAAGTCCAGCTGAGCGACTTCCAGATCGGCTACACCGCGTTCGTGCTCCCGGTTCGCAACCTGAACGCGCAGCTGAGCTTCCCCGATGGCGGAGTGGCCGTCGACGAGGCCGAGGGGGTGCTGGGCGGCGCACCCGCACGCCTGAGCGCAGCCTGGAAGCGAGAGACGAACCACTTAAGCGTAGACATCACCTACCAGGACGGCGACGCGCCTCCGCGTCCGGAGTCGAATGGAAGCTGGGCCGAGGGGCACTTCGCGATCGAAACCCTGCCTTTGGGGAACTGGCGCGTCGACGGCGCCGCCGGCAGCCTCCGCGCGACGGGCGCGCAGGTGGAATTGCGCGACATTGACGGTCAGCTCGGCTACGGCGACCTGCGGGCGCAGGGTTCCGTCTCCCTCGCGGAGCCGGGAGCCGCGCCGTTCGAGTTCGAGATCGAGGTAGCGGGAGCTGACGCCGGGACGATCAGGCACTACCTCGGCATGGCGGAGGGTACCGTGACGGGTATGGCGCACGGGAAAGGGAGGCTGGCCGGCCGACTCGAGCCCGAGCACCGCTTCATCGAGCAAGCCGAGGTCGATCTGGAGGCACGGTTCGAGGACGGGACACTCGAAAGACTACCCGCCATCCTTGCGCTTGCGCGCCTCCCGTCGCTGCAGGGTGTACGGGCGCTCTTCGGTTTAGCGTTACCCTATGACTCCATTACCGCCCATCTCCAGATCCAGCAGGGCATGCTTCGAACGAAAGACTTCTCGCTCCAGGGACCCGAGCTCCGAATTCTGGCGGCCGGCGAGATCGATCTTTACTCGGCGGATCTTCAGGCGGATATGACGGTGGCGCTACTCTTCCTGCAAATGGTCGATTGGATGATCGGACAGCTCCCGATCGTGGGCGACCTCATCCTGGGGAAGGATTCCAACCTGTTGGCGCTCTACTTCCGCCTCGAGGGCCCCTGGCGGACACCGAGTGCCCGGCTGGTGACCCCCGAGGCCATTCAGACCCCGACGGATTGGGCGACGAAGGTCATTGGCGGGGGGATGGCCCAGCTGAAGAAGCTTTTCTCCCGCGACGCCCCCCGCTCAGAAGGTGACGCAGATGAAAAATCGGGCACAACAAAAGATCAGTAGCCGAACGGCATTGCGTTCGCAGCTCGCTCGTCGTCAGGCCAGGGGGGAGCGGATCGTCTTCACCAGTGGCTGCTTCGACGTGCTCCACATCGGCCATCTCAGGAGCATGGAACAGGCCCGCAGTCTCGGGGACGTGCTCGTCGTGGGCGTGAATCGCGACCGCCGCGTGCGCGAGCTCAAGGGCCGATCCCGACCTGTGGTCCCCGAACGCCAGCGTGCCGAGCTGCTGGCGGGCTTCGAGTGCGTCGACCACGTGGTGCTCTTCGGGGAGGATACGCCCGTACCTCTCATCCGTGCGCTCAAGCCGGATATCGTGTGCAAGGGCGGGGAGTACCGCGGGGCTTACGTCCCGGAGAAGGAGACGATCGAGTCCCTGGGCGGACGCTTCGTCCTGCTGCGGCAGGTACGGGGTGTGCGCAGCTCGAGCTTGATCAAGCGCTCCCGCCGCTGAGTCAGCGGAGCCACTAGTCTCTCGCCCCCAACGCTGTACCATAACCCTGCACGTGAAGAACACCGTGGAGCAGATCCGAAAGGAGATGGCGCGAGCCCTGGTCGGACAGCGGGGGCTCGTGGACGGCCTGCTGATCGCTCTGCTCTGTCACGAACACGTATTGGTGGAGGGCGTGCCAGGCCTGGCCAAGACGACCGCGGTGCGGGCATTCTCGCGCATCCTCGGGCTCAGCTTCCGACGCATTCAGTTCACTCCCGATCTGTTGCCGGCCGACCTGCTGGGAACCCATGTCTATGAGCCGCAGCAGGGTGAGTTTCGATTGCACCACGGCCCCATCTTTCATCATGTGATACTCGCGGATGAGATCAACCGTGCGCCCGCCAAGGTGCAAAGCGCGCTGCTGGAGGCGATGGAGGAGCGGCAGGTCACTCTGGTAGGAGAGACGCTGCCGCTACCGCAGCCGTTCCTGGTCATGGCCACACAGAACCCGATCGAGCAGGAGGGTGTCTATCCGCTTCCCGAGGCCCAGGTGGACCGCTTCATGCTGAAGCTTCACGTCGATTATCCCTCGTACGAGGAAGAGGTCCAGATCGTGCACCACCGCACCGCGCCGGAGGATCCACAGGCCCCGATGCAAATTCTCGACGCGGCTCAAATCGGGACCCTGCGTGCCGCGGTGCGCGAGGTCCACATCGAGCCGACGCTGGTCGAATACGCCGTTTCGCTCGTAGAAGCCAGCCGCGAGCCCGAGACGATCCAGCTCGGTGGCTCACCGCGCGCATCCATCTACTTGATCGAAGCAGCGCGCGCGCGAGCCTATCTCGAGCTACGCGACTACGTGCTGCCGGAAGACATCAAACGCGTGGCCCCCGATGTCCTGCGCCATCGCCTGCGCCTGACCTACGAGGCGGAGGCGGAGGGTCTGACATCCGAGCACGTGATCGCCGAGCTTCTCGGCCGGGTTCCGACCCCGTGAGAGAGCAGACCTCCCTGGATGCTCAGGCGCTGCGCATCCGGGCACGTCGGGATGTATCGACGCTCCTCGCCGGGGCATACCTGAGTGCGTTTCGCGGTCGGGGACTGGCGTTCGAAGAGCTGCGCGACTACGTCCCGGGCGACGAGGTCCGTTGGATCGAGTGGAACGCGACGGCGCGGATGGGCCGACCGATCATCAAGCACATGCGCGAGGAGCGAGATCTCGTGCTGGCCTTGATCGTCGATCTCTCCGATTCGTTGGACTACGGGTTCGGCGGGCACACCAAACGCGACGCCGCGCGTCGGGCGGCTGCGGCGCTCGCCACTGCGGCGAGCTGCGCACAGGACCGGGTCGCGCTGGCCACCTTCAGCAACGGACTGCTCGAGGCGCTGCCGCCGGCGGGAGGGCCGGTCCAGCTCGTGCGCGTTCTGCGTGCGCTGGAGCACCCCGGCGGAGGCGGCCCGACGGAGGCGAAGCCGGCTTTTGCATGGGCGGCCGACACTCTCCCGCGTCACTCGGTCAGCCTGGTCATCTCGGACCTGCTCTTTCCCGATCCGGGCGCGGCGCTGCGTCGCTGCGCTCGCAAGCATGAGCTGAGCGTGTTACGGGTCGTGGACCCGGCCGACCAGCGCCCGCGACGCATTGCCCCGGTGCGCGTACGCTCCGCCGAGAGCGGCGGGACGGGCGTCTGGGGTCGACGCCGGACCCCGGACGTCCCCGGACCGCAGCAGCTTCCCGAGCAGAAACTGCGAAGACTGGGCGCGGACGTGGGTTTGCTCTGGACGGGTTCCCGTCTGATCCCGAGCCTGCACCGCTTCCTCGAGGGACGCGCGCGAGGGACCCAATGAGCAGGATCCGCACGCTGCTGATTCTCGTCCCGGTGATTTGCACGCTGGGCTGCACTCCCGAGGAAACTCCCCTCCGGGGCATCCAGACCCGGGTCTCGCTGGATCGCACCGCGAGCCTGATCGGCGATGTCATGGGCGTGACGGTCGAGGTCGAGACGCCGCCGGGCTACACGATCGAGCTGCCGGCGCCCCCCGAGGCGGAGGGACCCTTCGTGAGCGAGTCGATCCAGAAGCTGGCCCCGCTCGAGATTCCGGGAGGCGTGCGGCACCAGCTGCTCTGGACCCTGCGCCCGCGCAGCTTGGGTGAACACGCGCTGCCGAGCCTGGAGGTTCCGCTCGTGCAGCCCGATGGTCGGGTCCAGAGGCTCCCGGTCGGCGGCGTGCCGTTCCGCGTCCGCTCCGTGCGCGAAGAGGTTCCGGAGCGAGAGGTCTTCTTCGACATCCGTGCCGCTCCACAGCCGACGCAACGTGCGCCCTGGGCAGCCATCGCCGCATCGCTGGTCGCCTCCCTCCTCGCAGCCGGACTCCTGGCTCAGCGACGACAAAGTCGCAAGCAGGCGCCGCTCACGCGGGATCCTAACGAACTCGTTCGCCAGACCCGCCTGGATCTCGACGCCGCTTTCGAAGAGCCCGACACACGCCGACTGGCCGACCGCCTCGTGCACGTGCTCTGGCCCTTCATCGAGGAGCGCTGG
>DAOVBF010000223.1 GCA_030673955.1 Deltaproteobacteria bacterium | reverse complement strand
ACTTCCAGATCGATCGCCGTGAGACGGGTGACGCGCCGCCAGGAGGGGACATAGGCGAACAGGTCATCGGAGCGCTTGCGGTTGTGAAGTAGCAGCAGGGCCCACTTGGAGAAGGAGTCCGGCGCCTGAACATCGATCAGGATCTCGGCCCGCCCCTCGGCCCAGCGGCGCGCCACTGCGAAGGTCGCTCGGGCGGGGCCGCGGCGGCTCTCGTACGCCTCCAGCGCGTCGAAGCCGTAGAGTTGCTCGAAGTAGGCGTGGGCGAGAGCACTCGGGTCGACCGCCTCGAACGCAACCGCAGGGAGCATCGGGGTGACCCAAGCCAGCATGAGCAAGATCGGCGCAAAGGGCTTGATGGGGGGGCGCATTTGGACCTCTCAGGGTCCGTACAGCATGCCGCATCCGAACCCTGAGGACACCGGTCTCCTGGGCGGCCGGGGCTGAAACCCCCACAGGGGGCCCCACGAGATGGGCTCCTGGCTCGTTGGCGCTGAGGGCCGCCCGGCACGCGAGCGGTTGGGCCTCGGAGGGCTAAGATGGACCCCTCCAGGATCGGGGACTGCATTCACAGGGGCCCCAGGGGTTGATCTGTCCAGCCTGCCAGCGTGAGAACCGGGATGATGCCCGCTTCTGTGACGAGTGTGGGCGGGCGGTGCGCGGGGCCGGGGCAGCTCCCGGGCGCCACGACCTGCGCGTCTACACCCCCAAACACCTCGCCGACAAGATCCTCCGGAGCAAGTCCGCGCTCGAGGGCGAGCTCAAGCAGGTCACGATTCTTTTTGCTGACGTTCAACGCTCGATGGAGCTCGCCGAGGGCTTCGACCCGGAGGAGTGGCACCGGATCTTGGATCGCTTCTTCGCGATCCTGACCGAAGGTGTCCACCGCTTCGAGGGCACGATCAATCAGTTCACCGGCGACGGCATCATGGCGCTCTTCGGAGCGCCGATCGCTCACGAGGATCACGCGCAGCGGGCGTGTTACGCGGCACTTCACCTCACCCAGGAGCTTCGACGCTACGCCGACGAGCTTCGCGTGGAGCGCGGATTGAATTTCGGTGTTCGCATCGGGCTGAACTCCGGGGAGGTGGTTGTTGGCAAGATCGGGGACGACCTGCGCATGGACTACACGGCCCAGGGTCCCACGGTTGGCCTGGCCGCGCGCATGCAGCAGATCGCCGCTCCGGAACGCGTCTACGTGACGCATTACACGGCTCGGCTCGTCGAGGGATTCTGTCAGCTCCGCGATCTGGGTCAGTCGAAGGTTAAGGGAGTTTCCGAGCCGCTCCGTGTGTATGAGCTGGAGGGCATCGGTCCCATGCGGACGCGGCTCGACGTGGCCCGCTCGCGCGGATTCTTCCGCTTTGTCGGGCGGACAGACGAGATGGCAGTCCTGGAGGCGGCGCTCGAGCAGGCGAGGGAGGGGAACGGCCAGGTCATTGGCGTCGTGGGCGAGGCGGGCGTGGGCAAGAGCCGTCTCTGCCTCGAGTTCATCGAGCGCGCTCGAGCGAGGGGCATCTCCCTCCTCGAGGCCCATTGCCCGTCCCACGGAAAGACGATCCCCTTCCTGCCGATCCTCGAGCTGCTCCGGGGATACTTCGGGATCACGGGGCAGGACCCCGATCCGACGGCGCGGCAGAAGATCGCCGGCCGGTTGCTTCTGCTCGATCGGGCGTTCGACGAGAGCCTTCCCGTGATCTTCGATTTTTTGGGCGTCCCCGATCCGGAGCGTCCGGCCCCGTCGATGGATCCCGAGGCGCGGCAGCGGCAGCTCTTCGGCTTCATGCGGCGTCTCGCGGAGGATCCAGGCTCTTCCGAGCACGTCGTGATCTTTCTGGACGACCTTCATTGGATCGACGCGGGAAGCGATGCTTTCCTCGCCGAGCTGCTCGAAGCCACAGGCGGGACGCGCACTTTCCTGCTCGTGAACTTCCGACCCGAGTACCACGCGAGCTGGATGGGAAAGCCGTACTACCAGCCGCTCCCGCTCGTGCCGCTCGGTCCAGAAGCGGTCGAAGAGCTGCTGGCTGATATCCTCGGCGACGATCCTTCTGTCGCCGGTCTAACCGACCTCATTCGCGAACGTACGGGGGGGAACCCCTTCTTCATCGAGGAGCTGGTGCAGTCCCTGGTGGAGTCGGAGAGCTTTGCCGGCGCGCGGGGTGCGTATCAGCTCGCCAAGCCGGTCGAAGAGCTCGAGATCCCCGCCACCGTCCAGTCGCTCCTCGCGGCGCGGATCGACCGGCTGGCAGAGCGCGAGAAGCAGGTGCTCCAGACGGCCGCGGTGCTCGGCAAGAAGTTCCGGGAGGCGGTCCTGAAGCGAGTCATCGAGTTCCCGGACGCTGACGTCGCGGCTTCATTGAGTGCGCTTCAGGGAGCGGAGTTCATCTACGAGGAGGCGCTCTACCCGGAGGTGGAGTATGTGTTCAAGCATCCCCTGACACAGGAGGTGGCCTACGCTTCGCAGCTTACAGAGCGAAGAAGGAACACGCACGCCGCCGCCGCGCGTGCGGTTGTCGAGCTCTACCCCGACAAGCAGGATGAGCAGGCCGCGCTGCTTGCGCACCACTGGGAGGAAGCGGGTGAGGCACTGGAAGCCGCCCGCTGGCACGCGTGCGCGGCCGGCTGGGTGCGGGCCGGCGACCCCGCGCAGTCGGTCCGCCACTGGCAGAGAGTGCACGAGCTCGTCGAGCCGCTGCCCGAGACGGACGAGTTGGTCTCGCTCCATGTGCTGGCTTGCCTGCAGATTCTGCAGTTCGGCTGGCGGCTGGGCCTCTCTCAGGCGGAGGTGGACGGGCTCTATGCCGAGGGCCGGGCACTGGCGGCGCGCCAGGGGGACACCCGTGCGGTCGCGTACCTGGCCAATGCGTACTCGACGAGCGTGGGCACGTCGGGGAACGCAAAGGCGTACCTGGAGCACGCGATCGAGGCCGCGCGCCTGGCGGAGGAGTGCGGTGACCTGGAGGTGCGCTGTCTTGCGCACATGGGGCTCCTTTACTCCCATTGGGTCGTGGGTCGGCTCGCAGAGGCCCGCGACTTCGCCGATCGCGGGCTCGAGCTCGTCGGGGAGGATCGGACGATCGGCGTCCACACGGTGGGTTTCAGCGCGTTTGTCTTTCTGCTGATCTTGCGGGGCATGCTGCGGACCCTGATGGGGGAGCTGGTAGCGGGTCGGCGCGATCTGGAGCGAGGTATCGAGCTGGCGCGCGAGCTCAACGACGCGGAGAACCTCGGCTGGGGGCTCGGATTCTCCGCGGCCTATGCCATTTTGTCCGGTGAGCTCGGAAACGCGCGCGCCCAGGCGCTCGAGTCCCTGGAGATCGCCGAGAAGCTCGGCAGTGCCCTTTCTCTCGCTGACGCTCATCACTCGCTGGGGGAGGCCCAGCTTGTCCACCAGGAATGGCAGGAGGCGATCGACCCGCTGGAGCAGGCCCTGGAGATCGCCCGGCGCCGCGGCACGGGTCTGGAACTCGAGGCCCTG
>DAOVBF010000287.1 GCA_030673955.1 Deltaproteobacteria bacterium | reverse complement strand
AAGAAGCCCTGGTGCGGCGGGCAGCGCTGCACGACCAAAGAATCTCGGGGACCAGCCCCGTAGCGGCAACCGAGGAAGCCCTTGCCGAGAGGCGGCCGAACGAGCTACTGCCTTCAGGCGCGGAGGCGTTCGCACACTATTGGCACACCAGCGGGGCACTCGGATCGCCTAAGTGTGGTCGGGGCGGCCGGATTCGAACCGGCGACTTCTTGCTCCCGAAGCAAGCGCGCTACCAGGCTGCGCTACGCCCCGACGAAGCAGGTCAGGGTAGTTCCCTCCCTAGACCGGGGCAACCAGCATCAGGGCCACCGAGCCGGCGTGGCGGGCACGCTGGAGTCCTGCCCGGGGCGCCGCCGTTTCACACGCACTTTGATGCGCTTCCAGTGTGGCTCCGTGACGTTGCGCGGCTGGCCCCGCTGTTCGAGCAGCGCAGTGCAACTTCCCTCGGGCTGGCCTTCGGCAGCTTCGAGTGCTCCCGGGACCCATAGCACCGCCGCTCCGTGCTCGGCGTGGGCGCCATCCAGAAGTGAGCTCCTCACCTCGAATGGCTCGAGGTCCGGGCGATATGCGCTGATCAAGAGTGCGGCCCCGGCCACAAGCCCCGCGGCAGCGCCGGGACGCGAGAAGACCATGGTTCGACGATCGGGCATGGGACTGGTGTCGTTCCGCGGGTTCGAAGCGGCGCTCCAGATCGCGGCCTTTCCCGAGGGAGACCGCAGCGGAACAAGAAGGTCCGGCTCGAGACCGGGCAGGCGGGCAGCGTCTGCACCCGACCCGCCCGCCATGAGCAGCGCGCGAAGCGGCCGCTCGAAGAAGTCGCGCTGCACCTCACCCGTCCAGGCGTCATAAACGTCGCCACTGCCGGCTTGCCGGGTGCGCAGCCAGCTCGATCGCCAGCGGGCGGGATAGCTATGGCTCGATGTGGCAGGTCCCGACGCGCTGTCCTTCGACGCACAGACCGCGAGCACGCAGTTATCCTCGGCATAGAGCAGCGCGTCGTGGAGAAGCCAGCTGGGCTGCAGCGGCGGCCATCCGCAGGTGAGCACTCGGGCCCCCTCGCGCACGGCGTAGACGACCCCGGCCGCGACCGCCCAGACCGGCGAGCGCAGGGGCGAGAGGTTCGCCGTCTGCTGCGGAACCGGACGCATGCGAGGATCCTCCTCGAGCAGACGACTTTCCGTCGTACGCAGGTTCTCCTGAATATCAACGGGGAGGATCCACGCCCGCGGGGCGACACCGAGTCGGCCACCGGCGCCCCCCGCGCCGGCCGCCAGCGCCGCAATGGCCGTTCCGTGGCCCGAGACCTGGAGGCGAGGGCTCTCTCCCGAACCATCCCAGTCCGCGACATTGGAGAGCAGGCCGAGCGCAAGGCGCGGCTCTCGATCGCCGTGGGCGATGGCGAGATGCGCGAAGTTGATTCCGGCCCAATCGCCCGGGATCCCGTTGCCGTCGGCGTCGAAGCCGGGTGTCTCGTCGAGCTTCGTTCGGAGATTGGCCGAGAGCGAGAGGTGGTTCACATCGACGCCGGTATCGACGACTGCGATGCCGACACCCGCACCTCGTCCCCTCTGCCAGGCCAGTGGCGCACCGATCGACTCGAGATCCCAGCTCGGCTTGCCGGCCGCTACCTGGACAGGCGGGATCCGGTCCGAGGTCAGACACTCTCCGCGGAGGCGACGAGGCAAAGCGCAGCCTGGCCGTGCTGGCGGGTCGGCTTCGCGGACCGAGGAACGAGAGGGATCCGGCTCGCGTAGCGCTACGGGCCAAGCACCGGCCTGCCGTACACGCAGGAAGTCGGCGTCCTCCGGCAGATAGCTCTCGGGGTACACGCCGGGGTCCGCACGCAAAAGCGCCACCGCCTGGTAGAAGTTCACATCCTCGGGCAGATCCACGACGATCCAGCGATCCAGGCCGACACGATCCAGCGTGCCGACACGGTCGAAGGGAAAGACAGGAAAGGCATAGGCCCCGAGCGCCCGAAGCAGGGCGTCCAGAGTGGGAAAACCGAGCGACTGGCGACCGACGGGGCTGGACGCATCGTTGGGGGTCTGGCGGAGCTTGAACAGCGCCACGCCACCCGCGTACGGATCCCGCATCGCGTGCAGCTGCGCATCCGTAAAAGTGACTTGAGCATTCACGCTGAGCTCGTCCGCCCGGCACGCGACGTCGACCACCCCGGGGGCCGAGAGCGGACCGATCCGAAGCCTCGGGTCGTGCGAGGCACCCCCCGGCCAGGTGCAGCGGGCCTCATGTGCGCGGGAACCCTCGACACGAAGGGTCGCCAGCTCTCCCACGCGGACCGCGACGCGCGCCGGCTCGATACTCAGCAGGGCCGGGTCGCTGGACACGGCCGGCGGACGCCACAGGGGCACGTCAGGGCCAGTGGACGGGGGCGGACTCACGCACGCGAGAACCGCGAGGCAACCGAGCCCGCACAAGAGCCGTCGCATGTACGCAAGATCGGCCCGAAGTGATTGCCTCTTGAGGGCTTTTCTCACCCCGGCTGGGGCCCGCTAAGGCGCGTCTCGGGGTGAGGGCCTAGTCGACGAAGGCGCGCAGGACGCGGGCGCGGCTCGGGTGGCGGAGCTTGCGCAACGCCTTGGCCTCGATCTGGCGAATCCGCTCCCGGGTGACGTCGAAGTCC
>DAOVBF010000148.1 GCA_030673955.1 Deltaproteobacteria bacterium | reverse complement strand
GACGCTCGAAGTAGCGGAGGAACCCGATCTCGGACGAGACGGGGTGCGAGCATCCCGTGCCGAGGAGGACGAGCCCCGCGAGCAAACCCGCTGCGAGTTGGCTGTGGGTTCCGGAGGAGCTGCGCATCCGAGAAAGCTCTTCGGCTCCCCGGTGGGGAAGTTGAAGCCGGGCCTCGAAGCACGGCTCTTTCGGGCGCTCCACTTGCGGCCGGGGGAGTTCAGTGCACCGCTCGCACGCCGATATGAGGGCCGGAGAGCTTGATTGCTCGCCCTCGGGTGCGTTACTAAGATTGCGAGTCTACAAGGTTTTCTGGGGGAATCGAGCCCTGCCGAGGCGCTCTCAGCGGATGCGTCAAACAGAATCTAAAGCCCGCTTCCTGGCCGTCCTCCTCGGAGCGGTGGTCATGGCCTGCGCGACGAGCGGTGGGCCCAGGGGGGCCTTCGTCGCCACGCCCGTGGCCCCCGAGGCCGAGGCCGGCGCCGCCTTCATGCAAGGGCACCTGCTCGAGCTGAGGGGGCACCTGCCGGAGGCGGCGGAGGCGTATGAAAAGGCGGCCCGAGCCGATCCCGAGTCCGTGGAGCTCCAGCTCCAGCTGGCACGGGTCTGGGCGCGGGTCGGCGATCCCGAGCGCGCCATCGAGCACGCCAATCGAGCCTACGAGCTCGAGCCAGAGGACGAGCGAACGCGTGGGGTGTTGGCCGCGCTCTACATCACGGCGAACCGGTACGCAGAGGCGGTGGGGTTGCTGGAGCCGGAGTTCCGGTCGGGAGGGCTCTCCGAAGAGGGCCTCTTCGGTCTCTTCAACCTCTATCTCCAGATCAGCGATCTCGAGGGGGCAGAGCGCGTGGCATGGGAGATGATTGCACGCGACCCAGGGGACCTGCGCGGGTATCTCGCGCTCGGCGCCGCGCTCGAGAGCAGCGAGCGGCTGGAGAAGGCCGAGGAGATCTACCGCCGCGCCCTCAAAGTCGTGCCCGATCACCCCGGGACGTTCGATGCTCTCGCGCGGCTGCGCAGAAGCGCAGGCGACCAACCGGGGGAGCTGGAGGTTCTGCGCGAGAAGCTGGTCGTGGTCCCGGGCGATCCGGCCGCGCTCCTGCGCATGGCTCAGCTCTACGACCAGCAGGGCGATCGCGAGACCGCCATCGAGACTCTGGAGGCGCTGGTGAGCCTTCACCCGAACCACGTGGGCGCGCAGTTCCAGCTGGGCATCTTCTACTACCAGGAGGATCGCCACGCCGATGCAATCGTGCGCCTGAACCGTGTCATTCGGGAGAGCTCGAAGGCGCAACATTTCCCCTTGCTCTACGAGTCGCAGTACTTCCTCGGGTTGGTGCATTACGACGCGGGAGAAGCGGACGAGGCCCTGGAGGCGCTGCGTCTGGTTCCTTCCGACTCGAAGCGCTTTCCCGACGCGCGCCTGCTGATGGCCCGCATCCTCGAGGAGCAGAAGCGGTTCCCAGAGGCCCTCGCGGAGGCGCGCCGGGCGGTCCTCTCCGACCCGGAGAATGTGACGCTTCAGGTCTCTCTCGCTGGTTTTGTACAAAGGAGCGGAGATTTCGAGGCCGCGATCGAGATCGTGCAGGAGCTTGTCGAGCGCCATCCCGATGATCCGGACCTGTATTACGACCTGGGTTTGATCTACGGAGAAGCGGGGGAGGAGGAGCGGGTGCTGGAGATCATGCACCAGGTGCTCGAGCGGGACCCGAACCATGCGAACGCGCTGAATTACATCGGCTACACATGGGCGGATAAGGGCGTCCGACTCGACGAGGCCGAGCGGATGATCCGACGCGCCGTCGAGCTTCGCCCCAACGATGGCTATATCACCGACAGCCTCGGCTGGGTGCTGTATCAGCGTGGCCTCAGACTGCTGGCGGCCGGTCGGGTCGCCGACGCGCGGGAGGCGTTGACGAACGCGGTTTTGCAGCTGGAGCGGTCGGCGGAGCTCCTCGACAAAGGGGATCCGGTCATCATCCGGCATCTGGGAGATGTCTACCGCTCGGTGTCGCGCTTCTCTGATGCGCTGGACGCCTACCGGCGTGCTCTGGACCTCGATCCGAAGGAGTCGGATGCGGAGGAGATCCGGCGTCAAATCGAGCTGCTCGAGCTGCAGCTCAAAGGAGCTTCCTCCGGGGCTCAGCCTTGAGGCACGCGCTAGCGGTCGCGCTTGCAACCGCGGGGATCGTGCTGGCGGGCTGTCGGACCGTCACGCCGCCGCTGGTCCTCACCCCTGTCTTCGGGGAGGAAGAGCGCATTCATGCCTGGCTGGCGCGATCCCGCGTAGAGGGGGAGGCGCGCCAAGCGGTCCGGGCGGTGGGGAGCGTGAAGCTCGAATCGCCCTCGGGGTCCGGGCGGGTGAAGCAGGTGATCCTGGCCCAGCGCCCGGCGCGACTGCGCCTGGAGTCGCTCAACTTCCTGGGCCAGACCCAGACCCTGTTGGTCACCGACGGGGAGCGCTTCTCGTTCTTCGACGGCCGGGAACTCCTCGGCGGCGCGGTTTCCAAAGATGTTCTGCTGGAGTACCTGGGCTTGGACCTCGAACCTCACGAGGCCGTACGTGTGCTGTTGGCGGCGCCGCTGCTCGGCGAAGAGCCCCCGCGCCGCATCATGGGAGCGGGCGAGGACCGGGTGGTTGACCTCGAAGCGAAGCGCCTTTACTTCGCACCCGACGGCGAGCTCTTGGTCGTCGAGGCGCTGAATCCGCAGGGGGCGACGCGCTGGCGGGCCGCGTACGAGCGCTGGCGTGCCGTCCCACAAGGGCGCTACCCCTTCACGATGGTCCTCTCCTTTCCGTTCACCAAAGTTCAGGCGGAGCTGAAGCTCAAGGGAGTAGAGCTGAACCCGGACCTCGATCCCGCGCTCTTCCGGATCCCACGAGGGAATCGCGAGTGACCGAACCCATCCTGAGCATCCGCGGGCTTCGCACGACATTTCATACACCATATGGTGTCTTTCCTGCGGTCGACGGTGTGGACCTCGAGGTCCACAAGGGAGAAACCCTCGGGATCGTCGGTGAATCAGGCTGTGGTAAGTCGGTGACCGCGCTCTCGATCCTGAGGCTTCTCCCTGAGCCGCCCGCGCGGATCGAGGCGGGCGAGGTTCGTTTTGCCGGGAAGGATCTCCTGCGGCTGCCACTCGATGAGCTTCGCGCGATCCGGGGAAACCGCGTGGCGATGATCTTCCAGGAGCCGATGACCTCCCTCAACCCGGTGTTAACGGCCGGAGACCAGATCGAGGAGGTCCTGGAGGTCCACACGAGGATGGACCGCCGAGCGCGTCGCGCGCGCGTGATCGAGCTGCTGGAGCTGGTCGGTCTCCCGTCACCGGAGAAGCGGAGGCGCGATTATCCGCACCAGCTCTCCGGGGGCATGCGCCAGCGTGTCATGATCGCGATGGCGCTGGCCTGTGATCCCGATGTGCTGATCGCCGACGAGCCCACGACGGCACTCGACGTCACCATCCAGGCGCAGATCCTGGAGCTTCTGGGCACCCTCAAGGAGCGCTTCCAGATGGCGGTGCTCCTGATCACGCACGACCTGGGCGTGGTGGCGGAGTGGGCGCAGAGGATCGCGGTTCTCTATGCGGGACGAGTTGTCGAAACGGGGCCGGTCGAGGAGATCTTCCGCTCGTCCCACCACCCGTATACACGGGGCCTCTTGCTCTCGATGCCTGGCGGAAAAGTCGCGCGGCGGACATCGCTCCACGTGATCCCCGGGATCGTCCCGGACCTGATCGCACGACCGAGCGGGTGTTGCTTCCGAGAGCGCTGCGCGCGGGCAACCGCGGTTTGCGCCAGCGTTGATCCCGAGCTGCAGCCGACGGGACGCGAGAGCGCGGTCGCTTGTCACAATCCGGTGTTGGAAGGGGAAGGTCGCGCGTGAGCGAGCCGCTCCTTCGCGTGTGCGGATTGCGCAAGTATTTCCCCGTCCGGGCTGGATTCCTCGGAGGCCGGGCCTATGTGCATGCGGTCGAAGACGTTGACCTCGAGATCCAGCCCGGCGAGACGGTGGGGCTCGTGGGCGAGTCGGGCTGTGGAAAGTCCACCCTCGGTCGGCTCATCTTGCGCCTGATCGAGGCGGACGCCGGCCGGATCGAGTTCGGGGGACAGGATGTGCGTTCCCTCGATCGCCTTGCGTTGCGCGCGGTGCGACGCAGGATGCAGGTCATCTTCCAGGATCCGTACGCATCCTTGAACCCACGCATGACGGTGGGCGAAGCCATTGGCGAAGGTCTTTACGTTCATCGCGTCGCCGATCGCAAGGGGCGCCGACGGCGCGTGGCGGAGCTCCTCGAGATCGTGGGCATGTATACGACGCACGCGGATCGCTATCCACACGAGTTCAGCGGCGGTCAGCGTCAGCGTATCGGCATCGCGC
>DAOVBF010000289.1 GCA_030673955.1 Deltaproteobacteria bacterium | reverse complement strand
GGGGGGCGAGGCGGGGGGCAATGCGCTCCACAACCAACTCGATGGCATCGACCGGGACCGCCAGCACCACCCCGTCCGCCCAGGGCACGACCTCCTCCAGGTTCCCCAAAGGAATCGGTCCGGCGTCATCGAGGTGGGGATCCACGCCCCGGATCTCGCCTACGAGGCCGCGGGCTCGGGCACCGAGCGCGACCGACCCGCCCACCAGGCCCAGGCCCACGACAGCCAAGCGCTCGAAGCGCGGCGCGTCCGTCATCTTCCGAGCTCCCGCCGCAGGGCCTCGATGCAGCGCTTGTTCTCCTCGGGCAGGCCGACGGTGACTCGCAAATGATTTTCGAGCCCGCAGGCGCCCATGCAGCGCGTGATCACGCCGGCGTGGAGCAGCTTGTCGTGAATCTCCGCGGCGCGCGGCCCGAGCTCCACGAGGATGAAGTTCGCATCGCTTTTCGCGTACGAAAGCCCGATCTCGTCAAAAGCCCGCTCGAGCTGATCGAGCCCGGCATGCGTCAGGCGGCGGATCCGGGTCACGCGCTCGGGATCCTCGAGCGCCACGCAGCCAGCCACCTGCGCAAGCAGGCTCACGTTGAACGGATGCCGTGCGCGCTCCAGCAGCCCGATCAGCTCGGGATCTCCCACCCCGTAGCCGAGGCGTAGCCCCGCCAGGCCGTAGATCTTCGAGAAGGTACGCAGCGTGATCAGCGTGGGGCGCCCGTCGATTGCGTCCAGCGTATTCGGGAAGTCGTCACGCCGAACGTACTCGCGGTAGGCCTCGTCGTTGACGATGATCACCCGCTCGGGAACCTCACGGAGAAGCTCGGCAAAGTCCGCGGCGCCGATGGAGGTCCCCGTCGGGTTGTTCGGGTTCGCGAGGAAGAGGAGACGGGTGCGGTCCGTGATGGCGCGGGCGACCTGCGCCACGTCCGCCCGCATCTCCGCATCGAGCGGGACCCGCACCGCTGTGGCCCCCATCCCCTGCGTCACGATCGGGTACATCGCGAAGCTGGGCCAGGGAAACAGGGCCTCGTCACCCGGGCCCAGAAAACACTTCACCAAAACCTCGAGAATCTCGTCCGAACCTGCTCCCAGAAAAAGGTTTTCGGTCCCGATCCCGAGATGTCGCGCGAGTGCGCGTCGGAGGTAATAGCTCTCGCCATCGGGGTAGCGATGGAGTCGTGGCAGCGCGGCCTGCAGTGCCCGGGTGACGGCCGCGGAGGGGGGATCGGGGCACTCGTTCGAGGCGAGCTTGATCGAGTCGCGGATCCCCAGCTCCCGCTCGAGCTCCTCGATCGGCTTGCCGCCCTGGTAGGGCTCGAGGTTCCGGATGTGCGGCTTGGCGAGGTCCGAGATCCGCATCACGGCGCCTCCGCCCGAGGATAGCTCCCCATGACCTTGACGAAGTCGCAGCGCGAACGGAGCTCTTCGATGGCTTTGGCCACGTTGGGCTCCTCGATGTGTCCTTCGAAGTCGCAGAAGAAGATGTATTCCCAGGCCCGGACCTTGGTCGGCCGTGACTCGATGCGCGTCAGGTTCACGCCGTGTAGTGCGAAGGGCTCGAGCGCGCGATGGAGCGCGCCCACCTGATCCCGCTTGATCGAGAACAGGAGCGAGGTGATGTCCCGCGTGCTGGGCTTCGGGGGGGTCAGCCCGATCACCAAGAACCGGGTTGTGTTATTCGGGCTGTCCTCGATGCCCGAGCGCACCACGTGCAGGCCATAGAGCTGTGCGGCCACCGGGCTCGCGATGGCCGCGAGGGTGTCGTCGTTGGAGGCGAGCTCCGCCGCCATAGCCGTCGAGTGCGTGGAGTACTGCGGCACATTCGGCAGGTTCAGCTCCAGCCAACGACGACACTGGGCCAGGGCCTGCGGGTGGGAGTGAACCGCGCGAACCTGGCGCGGCTCTCCACTCCGCGAGAGCAAGTCGTGATGCACCGCCACGTGAACCTCGGCGCAGATCGTGAGCGCTGACTCTACGAAGAGATCGAGTGTGTGACTCACGATGCCCTCATTGGAGTTCTCGACTGGCACGACGCCGAATTCTGTCGCGCCCGACTCCACATTTTCGAAGATCTCGGCGATGGTGCCGGCCGCGTGGAAGTCCGCCATCTGGCCGAACTGCTGGATCGCCGCCTGCTGCGTGTAGGTCGCCGGGGGGCCGAGGTAGGCGACTTTCACGCCGCGCTGCAGGGAGACCGATGCGGAGATGATCTCCCGGAAGACATTCCGTATCGCCGGGGTCGGAAAAGGTCCGGGGTTCGCCGCTTCCAGGCGTTCGAAGATCTCGAGCTCACGGTCCGGTACGAAGACCGTCGCCTGACCGGAGGCCTTGAGTTGCCCGATCTCCGCGTTGCAACGCGCCCGTTCGTTCAAGAGCTCCAGAATTCGGTCGTCGATGCGATCGATCTCGGCTCGACACTTCTTGATCGCCTTTTCCGCCTCGCTCAAAACAGATGGATGCTCTGCGCTCCCCGCTTTCTCCGTCGGGCGGGCCCTCCCTCTGGGCGGCCCGCAAAGCCGCCGCGATGATACCCCAGCCCCCGAAGCCTTGCCAACCAGCCAGTCCCGATTTCCTGAGCGCTGACAGCGAGTTCCGCGCGGCGGGGCATTCCGTATACTGCCCAAC
>DAOVBF010000059.1 GCA_030673955.1 Deltaproteobacteria bacterium | reverse complement strand
ACCTACACGATCGATGAGGCGCCCCAGGCTCTCGAGGATCTGCAGAAGGGCCTGAACGCGCGCGGCGTGATCGTTTACGACTGAGCGACGAGCACTCAGTAGCGGGTCCAGTACTTGGCGGATTGGTAGGCCGACCAGACGCAGAGCGCGTGGACCAAGAAGCCCGGGAGCAGTATTGCCCAGTAGCTGAACGAGGTGACGAGAAACCAGAGGGCCCCCGCGAGGAGTCGGCCGCTGTAGACCTGACCGAGGCCCGGCAGCAGGACCGAGAGCACGGCCGAGAGCCCTGGGCTCGGCGGCTGGCGCGTCGCGATCTCGTCCTCGGCGAAATCCCGCATGCTCGGCGTTCTCCTGAGCTGAGTTTCTCCGCCACTTATGGAGCAAGCGCTGTGCCAGGCCGAAGCCACAGGTCGTGCCGCTCGGCCGGCCCGGTTGGGGCCCGGTGCAACGTCCAGCCGACACCGCAGGGCTGTGCCTGCACCCCGGCCGGGCCCGAGGCTCTGTTAGAATTCCGGCATGAACACCCGCGTGTGCGTGGTGACCGGTGCCGGGCCGGGCAACGGCGCCGCCTTCTCGCGCAGGTTTGCCGCCGAGGGCTACCGGGTGGCGATGCTCGCGCGCTCGGAGGACCGTCTGCGTGAGCTCGAGACGCAGATCCCCGGCGCAAAAGGCTACGTCGCTGACGTAGGGGACCCGGACGCGGTGCGCGACAGCTTCGCGCGTATCCGAGCGGATCTCGGCCCGGTGGATGTGCTCGTACACAACGCGGGGAGCGGGACCTTTAGCTCCTTCATGGAGACCAAACCGGAAGCGTTCGAGAAGGCCTGGCGAACCAACACGCTCGCGCTCCTGCTCTGCGGCCAGGAGGCCGTCGGAGACATGCTGAGGGCGGGCCGCGGCGCTGTGATCGTGATTGGCGCCACCGCTTCCGTGCGCGGTGGCGCGGGCTTTGCCGGCTTCGCGCCGGCAAAGGCGGCTCAGCGCATCCTCGCCCAGTCCATGGCGCGCAGCCTCGGCCCGCAGGGCATTCACGTGGCCTACGTGGTCATCGACGGGGTGGTCGATATTCCGCGAACGCGGCAGGCGCTGCCCGACAAGCCCGACGCTTTCTTCCTCAAGCCCGATCGCATCGCCGACACGGTCTTGCACCTGGTCCAGCAGGACCCGTCCGCCTGGACGTTCGAGCTCGACCTCCGTCCCTTCTGCGAGCGCTTCTGAGTCGGTTAGACGATCCAGGTCGCCAGCGCGAAGCGGGAGCCCTTGACGAGCGCCGCGGCGCTCGTGACGGGATGCTCGAAGCCGGCGAATGCTCCGCCGTCGACCGCGAAGCGCGCCGCCGCAACGGCGTCCGAGGCGTCGAACTCGGAGTTCTGGGATTCCCCGACGTCGTTGGCCTCGTAGGTGGCGAGGTAGCGGGCCTGCCCGGCTTCGAGCGCAACGGCCTTCACGATCAACGCGTCGTGTCGTACGATCGCCAGCCACGCCGTGTCGCCCGCGAGCGGAACGGCGCCCGCGATGCGCGGTGTGTTGTACTGATCCTTCTCGTAGTCGAGCGCGCTCAGCACCGCAGCCAGGGCGTCGCGTACGGGCATGCCCGCCTCGATTTTCTCCGCAATGGGATCGGTTTGGCTGCCGTTGCTGACGACTGCCCAGTCACCGGCCACGCGCAGACAGTTGTAGGCGATATAGGGGTTCTTCTGCAGGTCCGCTTCGTGTCCTTCCCGAGGCACGATGGCGAGGTGGCCGCTCAGCTCGACCGCCTTGCGGTTGGGGAATGAGCGCGAGGAGACGCGATAAAGCCCTGCGTTGGCTCCTCGCCGGTTGCGGCCCACGGCGACGATCCGACCGATGTACATGAGTTTCCTCCCAGGCCACTCGGGCCACGCTGATCTTGTCATGACTTGCAGTCACCCTCAACTCCTGAGCTCGCTGCGCATTTGCTGGGGCTAGGCCGAGGAGATGGTGCGGTGACTGACACTCTGCGGTTTCCGAACTGGAAGTCATTTTTTACTCCACATAACTTATGCAACGTAACCTCAGGGAGGAACCGCTCATGGCTGGCTATCTGCACGACGGTCTGCTCATCTATCTGGGCGAGCTTGTCGACTGGGGGACCTACTTCCGCCAGCGGAAGGGTGACGATGTCGACGTCGAGGCGGAGCGCGCGGCGCTGATCGGGGTGCTCGAGACCTGCGCAGAGATCTGTGCGCAGATCGAGCCCGAGGCCCGCGAAGGCTGGGACCAACCCGTCGAGCTCGTCGATGGCGAGCCGGTCCCTCCCCCTCACATTCAAGCGGGCTACGAGCGCCTGCGCGAGGTCGGCCTTCTGGCTCTTCCGGTCCGGGAGGAGTACGGCGGCTTCCAGCTTCCGTCGCTGATCTGCAACATGACGCTCGAGCTGGTGTCGCGGGCGGACGCGTCCCTGATGACGATCATGGGGCTGCAGGGAGGGATCGCGCAGGACATCCAGGAGTACGGGTCCAAGGAGCTCCGTGAGCGATACCTGCCGCGCTTCGTCACGGGAGAGATTCAGGGCTCCATGGACCTCACGGAAGCGCAGGCGGGCTCCGACTTGGGCGGGATCGTCACCCGCGCAACCGAGGAGGACGGGCGGTGCTTCCTGGATGGCGAGAAGATCTTCATCACGAACGGAGGAGCTGAGATCCACCTGGTGCTGGCGCGCGACGACGACAGCTTCGACCAATCCAAGGGGACCACCAAGGGGCTCTCGCTCTACCTCTGTCCGCGCACCCTTCCCGACGGAACCCCAAACGCGGTCTTCATCGACCGCCTCGAGCACAAGCTGGGCATCCACGGCTCGCCGACCGCGGTGGTCCGCTTCGACCATGCGGAGGCTTTTCGGATGGCCGAGAAGGGCAAGGGCTTCAAGGCGATGCTCAACCTCATGAACCACGCACGCCTTGGTGTGGCGGCTCAGGGGATCGGGATCGCCGAGGCGGCGACTGAGGAAGCCATCCGTCACTCGAAGGAGCGCAAGCAGTTCGGCATGCCGATCGGCGAGCAGCCCCTCATGAAGAACATGCTCGCCCGCATGGTCCTGAATGTCGAAGGCAGCCGTGCGCTGCTGTATCGCTGCGCGGTGTTGATCGATCGGAACCAGGCCATCGAGGCGTACATGGCGCGCGAGAAGGATCTCGGCGAGGCCGAGCGAGCGGAGCTCCAGCGCCTTTGGGAACGCAATGAGGTGCGCATCCGGCTGCTCACACCGCTTGCCAAGTATGTGGCCACGGAGTACTGCGACGAGATCACCCGTCTCGCGATCCAGGTGCTCGGCGGAATCGGGTTCATGGCCGAATCGGCGGTGGGCAAGCTGCACCTGGACGGAATCATCACCACGATCTATGAGGGCACATCCGAGATCCAGGTTTCCTTTGCTCTCAAGGAGATCGGCAAGGGCGCGCTCGAGACCGTATTCGACGAGCTGCGCAAGGAGCTGGGGGAACTCACCGGGGAGCTGGTGCCGCTTGCGGAAAAGGTCCTCGCGGGAATCGAGCTCATCACCAAGGCCTCTTCCGCCCTGCTCACGGACTTCAGCTACGCCCTGCTCTGCTCCAGGCCCGAGGCCGAGATGGTGAGCCACGTTGTGGTGGCGACGGAGCTCCTCAAGCAGGCGCAGGTCGTGCCCCAGCGCTTCGACCTGGCCGCGAGCTGGGTGAATCGCAAGCTGCTCGAGGTCGAGATGCACGCCAGGCGCATCAGCACGGGCAGTGTCGATCGCATCGCGCGCTGCGAGAGTATCATCGGCCTTTTCGAGTAAGATCCCCTTATGGGACAGGCGATTCTCGTTCGAGAGACTGGCGGGCCGGAGGTGCTGCGCCTCGAGCCGCACGAGCCGGGGGAGCCCGGGCCGGGGCAGGTCCGGGTCCGGATTGCGGCCGCCGGCCTGAACTTCATCGATATCTACTTTCGCGCCGGGCTCTATCCACGGCCGCTCCCCTTCGTGGCGGGCCTGGAGGGTGCAGGCGTCGTAGAGGCCCTGGCTCCGGGAGTGAGGACACTGGCTGTGGGCGACAGGGTTGCCTGGGCCTCCGTGCCCGGCTCCTACGCCGAGCACGTCGTCGCCCCCGAGAATCAGCTGGTGCGCGTGCCCGACACCGTCAGCGACGAGCTGGCCGCGGCCTCCATGCTGCAGGGCATGACCGCCCAGTATCTGGTGCACGGCACGCGGGAGACCCGCTCCGGCGATATTGCCCTCGTACACGCGGCTGCGGGAGGCGTGGGCCTGCTGCTCATTCAGGTTCTCAAGGCGGCTGGCGCTCGGGTCCTGGGGACCTGCTCGAACGAGGAAAAGGCGAAGCTCGCCCGGGAGGCCGGCGCCGATCAGGTGATCCTCTACAGCGAGTGCGACTTCTCCGAAGAGGTCCGGCGCCTCACCGACGGCCTCGGCGTCGATGTGGTGTACGACTCCGTGGGCCGCGTCACTTTCGAGGGCAGCCTCCGGTCGCTCCGCCCCCGGGGGCTGCTGGTGCTCTTCGGCCAGTCGAGCGGTGTCGTCCCGCCCTTCGAGCTGAACCGCCTGAACTCGCTGGGGTCGCTTTTCATCACGCGCCCGTCGCTGGCGCACTACACGCGGGAGCGGGCCGAGCTCGAGGAGCGCGCAGGCGCCGTTCTCGCCGCCTGCGCGGATGGGTCGCTGAAGGTGCGGATCGGCGCCCGCTTCCCGCTGGCCCGTGCGGCCGACGCGCAGCGAGCGCTCGAGGGGCGAGCCACCACCGGCAAGGTGCTGCTCATCCCGGGCTAGGCATGCACGGTCCTGGTGGTGCCCGATTCGGAGTCGCGATCGCGCTGGCTCTGGCGGGTTGCTTCGGTGTCCCGGCCCGGACCCACGGGGAGAGCCGGGAGGAGCCTGCTTCCCGCTACGAGTACCGCGCCCAGCATAGCCGGGACGGTATCGGCAAGTTCTACCTGGGTCGCGAGATCGCACGCGTCACGCCCCCGGAAGGCGCGGACTGGATGGGGCGGCCTGCACGGGCGAGAGAGCAGCGGCCGGACCTGCTCGTCCGGCACCTGGAGCTCGAGCCCGGCGATGTCGTGGCGGACGTGGGTGCCGGCACGGGCTATTTCACGTTTCGTATGAGCCCTCTGGTTCCCGAGGGCAAGATCCTCGCGGTCGATGTCCAGCAGTCGATGCTCGATCTCATCGAGGCCAAGCGGGCCGAGCGAAACATCACCAACATCGAAACCGTCCTGGGCACGGCCACGGATCCGCGGCTCGAGGCTGAGAGCGTTGACCTGATCCTGCTGGTGGATGCCTACCACGAGTTCTCCCATCCGGTCGAGATGATGCGCGCGCTCGTCAAGGGGCTGAGAGGGGACGGAGCGCTCGTGCTCATCGAGTATCGCGCCGAGGATCCCGAGGTCCGCATTCGCCCGCTTCACAAGATGAGCCAGGCGCAGGCGCGCCGGGAGATGAAGGCGGCTGGACTGGCGTGGCGCGAGACCAAGGACATCCTGCCCCAGCAACACTTCATGGTCTTCGAGAAGCCCTGAGGATCTCCCCAGGGTCTTACCAGCGGATGGAGCTACTTTGCGGGAAGTCCCAGGCCGCGCGTCGCGATGATGTTGCGGAGGATGTTGTTGGTGCCACCCTGGATGGTGTAGGCGGGAGCGTAGAGCAGGTTGCGGGCCGCGCGGCCATCGAGAGGCGCGTGCTCCGAGCCGGGCAGGAGCTGCGACGCGGGGCCCAGGATCTCCGATGCCAGCTCGGCGATGCGCTGTTCGAGCGAGGTGCAGAAGGTCTTCGCGGCGGCGGCCTCGTGGTTGGGGATGCGTCCCTCGGAGAGCAGGGCCGCCACCCGGTAGATCATGCCCCGTCCCGCGTGCCAAGCGATCTCGATTTCGGTGATGCGCTGGCGAAGGACCGTGTCTCTCGTGAGCCCGCGCTCCTTCGCGATTCGCTTCACGTCCCGCCAGAGCGGGTAGTTCGAGAGCAGGCGCTCGATCCCGCTGCGCTCGAAGTCGAGCTGCTGCATGATCTGGTGGAAGCCGCGGTTCAGCTCCCCGATCAGGCAGCTTCGCGGCACGTGCACATCGTCGAAGAAGATCTCCCCGAAGTGTGACTCGCCGACCATGTCGCGGATCGGCCTCATCGTGATGCCCGGGGTGTCCATGGGCACGAGCAGCTCGCTGATGCCCCGGTGCCGACTTGCCTCGGGATCGGTGCGCGCAACCAGGTAGCAGTAGTCCGCGTGCTGGGCGAAGCTGGTCCAGGTCTTCTGGCCACGGATCGTGAATCCGTCCTCGCCAATCTCCGCCTGGGTGGTGAGCGCGGCGAGATCGCTGCCCGCGTTGGGCTCGCTCATGCCCACACAGAAGCTCAGCTCCGCCCTCACGATACGGGGCAGGAACTCGTTCTTCTGCTCCTCGCTGCCGTGGGCGAGCAGGGCGGGTCCGATCTGGCGGTCGCCGAGCCAGTGTGCTGCAACCGGCGCGCCCACACGGAGGAGCTCCTCCGTCAGGATCAAGCGGTCGAGGTAGCTGCGCTCCGCGCCGCCATAGCGCTTGGGCCAGGTGAGCCCGATCCAGCCCTTCTGGGCAAGCCGTCGCGAGAAGTCGGGATCCCGGCCCAAGATCCAGCCCTCCTCGGGGAAGGGCCGTGCGCGCAGCGCCGGGTCGTTCGCCAGGAACTCGCGTACCTGCCGGCGTAGCTGGTCCTGCTGCGGCGTGGGGCGAAAGTCCATGCCTCGAGATGATACCTGCCAGGGCGGGCCGTCATGCTCCTTTCTCCTCGCCGGGCTTGCTCGGGCTGAACCTGCTCTTGCTTTTGATACTATTTCAGCTGCTGACTGAAACGCGCCCATGGGGTACACGGTCAAGATCGACAAG
Organism: Deltaproteobacteria bacterium; assembly: GCA_030673955.1. Taxonomy (GTDB): domain Bacteria; phylum Myxococcota_A; class UBA9160; order SZUA-336; family SZUA-336; genus SMWZ01. The sequence goes on along the minus strand of DAOVBF010000059.1, from coordinate 626 downwards.
GAGAGCTGCCTGAGTTCGGGTCGCTGTGTAGCGGTCGCGCCCAGAGGCTTCGGGTTCGATGACGACCAACTCGCCGAGGTTCTTCCCGGCGCCGCTTCTTTGCCTGATGAGCGCCTGGTTGCGATCGCAAGGAGCTGCCCGGCCAGCGCAATTCTGCTCTTCGACCAAGCGGACAACGAGGTCGACCCGTTCGGCTTGATCGACTAGGAGACTGACCCAAGACTGCGTCTTGGGCCGTCTCCTAGCCGTCTTAGCGCGTTATCGGCGAGCAGAGCTCGCCTGCGCGCACGTCGGGCGACTCTTGAGTCGCCCTCCTAGAGCTCGATCGGAACGTAGAGAAGCCGGAGCGTTCTCCGGTCGCCCCTCGCGCGCCAGCCCACCAGGCCGCCCATGAACGACCACTGGAGTAGGTCTTCATCGCTGTCGTAGGCGATGAAGGGGAATGCGTCGATGCTGGTGCGAGCGCCGAGAGTCTCGCGGTGGAAGATCCTCCAGAGCACGCGCTGGCGCGAGTACGTACGTCCGTCCTCGAGAACCCGGGTCGGGCCGTCGTAGAGGCGCCAGAGGATCTCGGTATCGGAGCTCTGGCCCTCGCGGACCCTGGAGCTGAAGACGGGAACGATCCA
>DAOVBF010000203.1 GCA_030673955.1 Deltaproteobacteria bacterium | reverse complement strand
GTCGCCCCAATCCGTGATCAGGTAGCCGCGCGCAGAGTGCGTGAGGCCGGTCCGCGCCGCGTCGAGAAGATTCGCACGCGCGTTCGGGAGGCGTCCGAGCAAGCTGTTCCAGCTCGAGGTGCCGGGGCACACGTAGAAGGGGAACTCGGCCTCGGCGAAGGGACGCACCCGCCACGAGAATCCCCGCAGGCTTTCCAGTGGCACGCCGAAGTGCGTAAGCGCGCTCCGCACCTTTGCGGGCAGATCCTCGGGGTTCTGTGGAGCCTCGTAGCCCCAGACAAGCGCGATCAGACCGTCGCGGGGTAGCGCGGCGATGAGCTCCGGCTGCTGGCTCAGCATGTCACCCCAGAACTGCACCGTCCGTCCCTCGGTTTGAGGTCCGCGGCAAAGCCGTAGCAGGTAGTCGAGGTAGACGCGCCCTCGACCGCGCGCCTCGCACTCGGCGCGGCTCCGGCCCAGCCCGAGCTCGAAGGTCTCGTCGCAGCCGATGTTGAGCATGCGGCTCCGGAAGCAGGGCAGGAGCTCGGCGTAGAGCGCATGCATGAAGGCTGCGCTTTCCTCCGTCGGCGCGAGGCAGCTCGGGGGTTGTCGGCTGCCGTCGGCGGAGAGCCGTCCATCCGGAAGCTCGGCGAGCTGCTGGTACTCGGGGTGCTGGAGCCAGCGCTCCATGTGGCCGAAGCTGTTCTGGTTGGGTACGAGCTCGATCCCGCGCTCCGCGCAGCGCGTGTCGAGCTCGCGGACCTCGTCCGGTGTAAGGGGCGAGGCGTCGCGCCAGACGCGCTCGTGAGCGGAATAGGCGAAGGTGTGCTCGGTGTAGAGCTGAAGCTGGTTGATGCGGAGCGCCGCGAGAATGTCCACGAGCTCGAGAAGCATCGCCTGGCTGGGCACGCGATCCCGGCTGATATCGAGCATGTAAGCGCGCACGGGAAAGTCGGGCCAATCGCGAATACGCAGGGCGGGAAGCTCCTGGCCGCACTGTCTTTGAATCTGCTCGAGCGCGCCCGCGCCGTAGGCGAGACCGTTCTGATCGGGCGCTTGAACGTGGACACCGCTCTCGGTGATCCGGAGCTCGTAACCTTCGCTCGGAAGCTCTGAGTCCGGATCCAGCTGCAGTGTGGGATCCAGTGTCTCTGACGTCCGCAGTCGAAGGGAGCCGCCGAGTCGCTCCATGCTCCGCGGGATTGGCAGCAAACGCAGCGTGCGGGTCGTCATCACTCCGGTCTTAGACGAACACAGGCCATAAGGCGTTTGCGACGAGGCCCAGGGTGAAGAGTGCACCCGCCTGCCGGGTCAGCACGAAAGCCGCCGAGACGTACCAGAGCGGCCAGACGGGATAGTCCTTCGGCGGGGTCTCGGGCGGGGGAAGCGAGTAGATCCCCAGCACCATCCGGGCTCTGGGCAGCGAGCCGAGCACGGCGAGGGTCCAGATGCCGAGCACACCCGTGAGGACCTGCAAGACCACGATGACGTAGAAGGCCAGCATCAATCCCTGCGCCACACGCCGCGCGAGAGGCGGTCCGAGCAGAACGGGAAGGGTGCGGACGCGCTTTGCCGCGTCGGACTCGTACTTGTCGATGTGCTTGCCGAAGAGAACCGTCATCACGAGCAGGCCGTAGGGAATGGACGCGTTCCAAACCCAGAGCGGATTCTCGCCGGTGGTGACGAAGGAGGTGCCCGCGATCATGAGCGGCCCCCAGACCACGAACACCGCGGGCTCTCCCAGTCCGTGATGCTTGAGGCGAAGCGGGGGCGCGACGTAGAAAAGGCTGATCAGAAAGCCCGCGACCGCGAAACCCAGAATCGTCCAGCCTCGCATCCAGGTCAACGCCGCGCCGATCACGATGTCGACGGCGTTCACGAGCACGATCGCGCGCACGAGCCCGCGCTTGGAGATCATGCCCGAGAGAACGGGGTGGGGCGCGTACTGGGCGCGTGCGGAGTCGGGTGTGTCGACGCCGCCCTCGAGGTCGAAGTAGTCGTTCTGCATGTTGTTGCTGGCGTGTGCCAGCACGAGCCCCAGCATGCAGAGTGCCCAGAGTCCGAGGCTCGCGTTTCCGCCAGGCACCGCGAGCAGACCGCCGATGGCGGCGGAGAAGAAGGTCATGGGGATGACCGCGGCGCGGGTGATGATGAGCCAGCGCGAAACCGGGTCGGGTTCGATCCCCTCACGCAGATGGGTGGTCTGAAGGGCCTCGACCCAGTTCGAGATCACCGACATCGGAATCGTCCTCGCTCCCGCCCGAGCTCGGGAAGTCTCGCACTTCCTGGGGGGAGGGGAAAGCAGGGGATTGACACGGGCCGAGCGGGTTGGGATACGATCCGATCGCTTAACGACTGGGGAGTCTCAAATGAAACAGAGCTGGTGCAGCTTTTTCTGGGCCGTTGGGGTGGGTCTCATGCTTGGCGTTCCCGGTGTGTGGGCGGACGAGACCTGCCAGTCTCCCTATCTGCCGAAGGTGACGGGGCACGAGGATTTCGTCTACGTCTGGACGCTCGGGATCGAGGGCCTCGGGGATGGGTCCGACAAGCTGGTCACGATCGGGGCCAACTCGAAGCGGCCGGACTACGGCCGCGTGGTTGCGAGCGTCTCCGTAGGCGGCCGCCACGAGGCGCACCACGGTGGCTTCACCGACGACCGCCGCTTCCTCTGGGTCGGCGGCCTCGACGACAGCGCAATCTACGTGTTCGACGTGGCGAGTGATCCCGCCAAGCCCCGTCTGGCGCGCACGATCGAGAACTTCGTGGATGAGACGGGCGGCGTGATCGGGCCCCACACCTTCTATGCCCTGCCCGGGCGGCTGCTGATCACGGGCCTCTCGAACGCGGCCGACAACGGTGGCAAGACCGCCCTGGTCGAGTACAGCAATGCGGGTCGCTACATCCGCACGATCTGGCTGCCGAAGGGTGCCGAGTACGGCTACGACGTGCGCGTGAACGCGAACCTCAACCGCATGCTCACTTCGTCCTTCACGGGACGCGACAACTACATGCGGCGGCTCGACGAGCTGTTAGCGGATGGGGAGGCCATGCAGCGCTTCGGAAACACGATGGTGGTCTGGGACTACCACGCGCGAAAGCCGCTCCAGGTTCTCGCTGTGCCGGGAGCGCCGCTCGAAATCCGCTGGGCGCTCCAGCCCCGCCACTACTACGCCTTCACCAGCACGGCGCTCACGTCGAAGCTATGGGGCGTCTTTCGCAAGGACGACGGAAGCTTCGAGGCGCTGGAGCTCGCGGACATCGGCGACCCCGCGAAGATCCCCCTTCCCGTGGACATCAGCCTTTCTTCCGACGATCGCTTTCTGTTCGTGGATACCTTCCTGGACGGGATGGTGCGCGTCTTCGACGTTTCGAACCCGCGCACGCCCGAGCTTGTCTACGAGCGCAAGATCGGGTCGCAGGTGAACATGGTCTCGCAGTCGTGGGACGGAAAACGTGTCTACTTCACGTCTTCATTGCTGGCGAACTGGGACGGGGTGAAGAACGAGGACGAGCAGTTCCTGCGGGCCTTCCGCTGGGACGGCAAGGAGCTCACGCCCGTCTTCGAGGTGGACTTCCGCGAGCAGAAGCTCGGTCGGCCTCACATCATGCGCTTCGGGCAGGTGGACTTCTACCGGGGTGGCCCGAGCGAGGCGTTGAGCGAATGAGACAACGCGGATGCCGGGCCGCAGCCTTCGCGCTCCTGGTCTGCGGCTTGGTGGGC
>DAOVBF010000067.1 GCA_030673955.1 Deltaproteobacteria bacterium | reverse complement strand
GGCCAGCAGCCAGCGCGGCACCGCATCGCCGGGTCATGCGCCACATGGGCGCGCATTGTAGCGCCCCGCGTTCGCGCTGGCGCCGGGGAGGCTCGGGTCGCGGGCGGAGGGGAGCTGCGACGAGGGCCGATAACCCGCTAGGCGAAGATGTCGAGAAGACTTCCGAGGACTTCGAGGCCGATTCCCACCACCCGTGCCGACGCCTTTGCCTGGACTCCAGCCAGCTCGGCCCCTATGAGCTCGCCCGCGACCGAGACGGGCTCCGGCTGCGGTGCGCGTTCCACCTCGGCGATCGCCCCGCCGGCCGCGCGTGAGGACTGACGGACCCTCAGCGGACGGAAGTCCTCCGTCTGCAGGTTGGCGATGTTGTGGCTGACGGCCTCGACGCGCTTGGTCGCCGAAGCGATTCCCGTGAGGGCAATCGACAGCGGTTCACCCGGCAATTTCCGACTCCTCGCTCTTGCCCCAATATCCCTATCGGGACGCTTCTGTCGCCTCTTGAGCGCTGTTGCCCTCGGGATCCGCCAACCTGGCACATCGTGCCGATCCGATTGGACATTCCCCCCGACCCGGCAGGAGAGCCGCAGGCCGAAGCCCGCCCCCGGCCACCCCTGTGCTCTAATAAACGCCCCGCGGAACCAGGGGGAGGGGCGAATGCGCTACGGATTGATCCTCATCGCACCATCCATCAAGGACCAGATCGCGGCGGCGCGCCACGCGGAAGCTCGCGGCTTCCACTCCGTATGGACCACCGAGTTTCACAACCACAACGGCTTCGTGCGTCTGGCCGCCGTCGCGGCGGCCACCCAGCGAGTGCAGGTCGGAACCGCGATCGCCTATGCGTTCATGCGCACGCCCCTGCTCGCGGCGTCGGCGGCGATGGACATCGATGAGCTCTCGGGTGGCCGCATGATCCTGGGCCTGGGAAGCGGGACGCGCAGCATGAACGAGCGCTGGTACTCCATGCCCTTCGACAAGCCTCCCGCGCCTCGGATGCGCGAGGCCGTCGCGCTCATCCGCGAAGCGATCCGGGCTCAGAAGGGGAACGGTCTCTTCTTCGACGGACGCTATTACTCGGTCAAAATCCCCGGCTACGCGCGGCCGGGCGCCCCGCGGGACCGGATTCCCGTCTACGTCGCCGGCGTAAACCGGGGCATGATCCGCACGGCGGCGGCGGTGGCTGATGGCTTGGTTGGCCACCCGATTTACACCCGGCGCTACATCTCCGAGCGGGTGCGCCCCGAGCTAGAGGGCTCGAGCTGCGAGCTCGCTGCGTACGTGATCTGCTCTATCTCGGACGACATCGATCAAGCCCGACGCGAAGCCCGAGCACAGATCGCCTTTTACTACACGACGCGGCTCTACCACTCCGTCCTGGACGTGCACGGCTGGCGCGAGATCGGCGAGGAGATTGCACAAGCCTTCCGCAGGCAGGACTTCGAGGGCATGGTCGCGGCGGTGCCCGATGAGCTGGTCGACGCGATCGCCATCACCGGCCGACCCGAAGAGGCCCGGGACCAGCTACGGCAGTGGGAGGGCCTCACGGATCACGTCTTGCTGTACCCGGCCAGCGTTGGCGCGCATCCCGGTCGTCCGGGTGAAAACCTGACCGCCATGGTCGATACCTTCGGCCCCGTCAGCACTTGACCCCGTCGGCTGCGTCCCACGGGGTCACGCATGTGCAGCCAGGGAGCTCAAGTACCGGTCCGTCGCCTGGTTTCCGTGAGTTCGCCGGCTGACGCTAAAGACCTTCAGCGTCTTTGCCGATTGGGCATATGGATAGAAGACCGCGGACTCGCAGGTCGTCTGCATTCGGAAGGCAACAGTCATGGACGCAATAAGCACGCAGAATCCTTTGGCGGCAGTCGGGCAGCCGGTTTCGGCCCCCAAGCCCGCGCCCGAGGTCGAGAGCCCCGAGCGGAGGCCGGCTCAGGACTCGCACGATGTCCGCGATCTCCGCAAGGATACGCCCCCCGTCGAGACTCAGGCGCAGCAGGACCCGCTCGCGCGCCAACCGATTCTAGCGGTGCGCGCGGGCCCCGCTCCGGTGGAGAGCTTCCGCTTCGATATGGAGGCGGCCCTGCGCGATGTGCTTGCCGAGCATGCGGCCCTGCGGCGGGTGGGTGAGGTGCTGTCCATCGAGACGCCCACCCAAGAGCCGGAGCCCGAACTGCGGCTCCCGGGCGAGAGCGTAGCGGGAGCCGCGGCCGAGCTTACGCTTCCGGGCGCCGGAGAATCCCGACCGGCCGAAGCAGAGCGTGCCGCCCCGCCGTCGGTCGGACCGGGACGGCTCGTGAGCACGGCACCGCTACAGGCTCATAGCGCTCTCGAGACCCGCGCGGAGCTCGATGCGACGGCGCGCGCCGAACGGCAACGCGAGCTCCAACCCAGCACGCGGCGGGAGAACGAGGTACAAACCAGCGCCGTGGCATCCAACACGGGCGGTATACAGAACCCGGATGACCCGCGGCGGGCTGAGCTGCCGGGCGAGCGGAGCGAACCCGCGGTCACAGCGGTTGCGGAGGCAGCCTTGACGCAGGGCGGCGTCGTGGAGGCCGCCAACGAGGCCGAGATCGTCACACGCTTCTTCGAGGGCACCGAGCTAGAGGATGCGGGACCGGAGCCCCGACCGGAGCAGAAGCTCGGCGAGCGCAGCGTCCCCTTCTCGACCTACGCCTAGATCCCTTTAGGCAGGGAGAAGAAGAAGGTCGAGCCCCTGTCCGGCTCCGACTCGACCCAGATTCGACCTCCGTGGCGCTCGACGATCTTCTTGCAGATCGTGAGTCCCACGCCCCGGCCTGCCGGGTCGGAACCCGGGAGCCGCGCAAAGAGCTCGAAGATGGTCCCCTGGTGCTCGGGGGCGATCCCGATCCCGTCGTCGCGAACCCAAAAACACCATTCATCCTCGCGCTGATCGACGCCCACGTGCACGACGACGGGATCCTCGCGCCGAGACCTGATGGCGTTCCCGATCAGGTTCTGGAAGACCCGGGCGATCTGAGTCGCATCTACATCGACGACCGGAAGGGGCTCGTGTGTGATCTGCGCTCCGGTCTCCTCGGTGAGCTGTCTCAAGTTGGCGAGGGCCCACTCGAGCGGCGTGGCCATGTCGATCGGCTCGAGCGGCTCTGCGCCCGTCGAGATCCGAGCACACTCGAGCAGATCGCGCAGCAGCGCCTGCATCCGGTTTACGTTCGCGAGCGCGTCGCGTAGCCGCTCGGCGATCGGCTCCTCGTCTGTCCCCAGCGCCCCAAGCTGATTCTCCAGGGTGCGAAGGGGCTCGTGGAGATCGTGGCAGGCCGTGTGCACGAAGCTCTCGAGCTCGCGGTTGGCGTGGGAGAACTGCTCCACCTGGGTAAGCGCCTGCTGACCAGCCTGCTTCAGGTCGGTGATGTCGAAGGACGAGCCGAGGTAGCCGGTGAAAGAGCCGTCTGCCGCAAGACGCGGGATCCCGTGATGACGGACCCAGCGAAACTTCCCGTCGGCGGACCGCATCCGGATGTCGATCTTGAACTCCTGCCCCTCCGCAATGGCACGCGAGTAAAGCCTAGTCCACACATCGAGGTCCGCCGCATGAACACCATCGAGCCACCCCCGTCCCCGTTCCTTCTCCTCGCTTCGACCCGTGAAGAGGCACCAGCGCCGACTGAAGTTCGTCATCCCCCCCTCGGCATCCGTCTTCCAGATCATCGCGGGGGCAATGTCCACGACGCGCTGTGGCTGAGCCTCCTGGCGCCGGACGGGGGCCGCACTGAGCGCCTCACGCAGCGCTTCGACGAGCCGCTGCGTCGAAAGCTCTTCGCGCGCGAGGTACGACACCCGGCCCAGGGTTTGGATCTGTTGGGCGAGCGTCTCCGCGCTCTGGCGCTCGGTGATCAAAATGAAGGGCGTGGAGCCCGCGCTGGCTCGGACCTCGCGCACGAGGCGGAGACCCGCGGCCTCGTCCGGCGTGAGATCGCAGAGCGCCGCATCGTAGCGGCGAGAGAGGAGATACAGCGCGGCCTGTGCGTACGACGCAGCTGTATCGAAGCGTACGCTGCCGCGCCGCTCCTGCCGGCCCATCCAGTCGCGCAGCGCGGGGAGGCCGGCGCACCCCTCAGGCACAATGAGAAGCTTCAACGGGTCCCATCCCCCACGCGGGGCAGGATAGTCCATCGGCCGTGTGTCGTCCGCTACGCGATCCGGAACGGCTCGCCCGGACGGGATTTCCACTCCGACCCGCCTGACCTCCGCGACCCGTCTCGTGCACCACCTTTCCCAGCTGGCACAATCTCGAGCGAGGCGCGGTACCCTGAGGCCGTGGGGCCGTAGTCAGCTCGGCCAGAGGAAGCCGGATGGCCGTTTTTCCCAACGCCGATCCCCTGCTCATCCTGGCCGCGATCCTTGTCGCGGGGACGGGACTCGGCTCGCTGGCCGGGTGGCTGCGCCTGCCGGCGGTCACAGGGCAGATCGTGGCGGGGGTCCTGATCGGCCCTGCGGTTCTGGCGCTCTTCGAGGCGCGATCCGTTCAAGGACTGCAGCCTCTCACGCACTTCGCTCTGGCACTCATCGGTGTCACAGTGGGCGCCCATCTCAACATTCGGAGGCTCCGTAACGCGGGAAAACGCCTGCTCCTGCTCCTGTTGGCCGAAGCCACGCTCACCCCACTCGCCGTTGGGTTGGCGCTGATCCTGCTGGCCGACGTGGGTCTCACCCTGGGCGCGCTGCTGGGGACCCTAGCGATTTCTACGGCGCCTGCGACGATCGTCGCGCTCGTTCGCGAGACACGCTCCCGCGGTGTATTCGTCAAGACCCTCCTCGGCGCCGTTGCGATCAACAACATGAGCTGCATCGTGCTATTCGAGCTGACTCGTAGCGCGGCGCGTTTCGGAGTATTGCCGGACCCGCGCCTCGCCTCGGCTTTGAGCGCCCCGATCACGCTGGCGTTCCTCGAGTCGTTGTATCCGCTCGCCCTCGCAATCGCGGTCGGCGCCGGAACGGCGATCCTCACCCATCTGCTTACCCTCCGGGTCGTCCGCCCGGAGCGGCTCGCAACCATCTCTGTGATCTCGATTCTCTTGACCTTCGGCTTGGCCTCCCATGTCGCCCTCTCCCCTCTGCTCGCCTGCATGGCCCTGGGGATCGTTCTGACCAACTTGAACCCCGCACGGGACCGGCTCGTGGACTACGTCTTTACGAACTTCGAGCCCGTAATCATGTGCGTGTTCTTCACGGTGGCTGGAATGCATCTGAGCCTCGAACACGCGGCTCAAGCGGGGTGGGTTGCTCTGATCTTCTTCGCCTTCCGCATTGCGGCGAAGCTGGTGTCGGCGAACGTCTCGATGCGACTCGCGGGGGCTACGGAGCGCGTTCGGCGCTGCCTCGGAATGGCTCTGATTCCACAGGCGGGGGTCGCCGTTGGGCTCGTGATCCTCATCGAAGACGATCCGGCCTTCGCGCCGATCCACGCGCTTTTCGTCGCGGTGGTGCTGACGGCCGTCACCCTGAACGAGATCGTGGGACCGATCTCGACCCGGATTGCGCTCGCACGGGTGGGCGAAGTCGGACACGATCGACCTCGCCTAGTCGACTTCCTCCAGGAGGAGAACATCGTAACGGACCTCGAGGCGGATACGATGGAGCAGGCGATCGAAAAGCTCACGAACCTCTTGATCACCTCCCACCACCTGGATCACGTAGATCGGCAGGCGCTGCTCGAGTCCACGCTCGAGCGCGAGCGGCAGGTCTCGACCTGTCTGGAGGGCGGTTTGGCCGTTCCGCACGGCGAGCTTCCGGAAGGCACCCCGATGGTGGGCGTCATGGGCATCAGCCGACAGGGGCTCCATGTCGAAACACCCGACGGACGCCCCCTGCACTGCGTCGTGTTGCTCGCGACGCCCCGCGGCGAACGAGAGCGACACCTTGCGGTGCTGGCGGCACTGGCGCGGACGGTGGGCGCAGACCCCGCCATCCAGCAGCAGCTCTACAACGCCAAGAGCCCTGCGCACGTCTGCGAGATCCTCCACGGGGAGGCGACCGAGGACTTCAACTACTTCCTCGAGGACCAGGAAGAGTCGGGATTCTAGAGGTTCCCCGTCCCGGCCCACCCCCTGGAGCCTCGCGAGACCACCGGAAAACGGCGGCCATCCCGAAGGTCATGGATCCAGAGGGACTAAAGCCACCCACCTCGTCGACCGATGCAGAAGCGTCCCAATCGATCCATCGCGTGGGGGGTCCCCGACGCGTGCAGCTCTCAGGGGTCCGAGCGTGAAGCACGGCCATGGTCTTCCGGCTGCATCCAGGCGGTGGTGCAAACGCAACCATCAAAGCACCGCTGCGCGCCTCTCGGTGCTCTTTCCGTTACTGCTCCTTGCCGCCTTGGCGTCCTGCTCCCAACGCCAGGACAGGCAGATCCCGAACCATCTGCTCGGTGTATGGAGAACGGATGCTGCGGCGTATGTAGATCGGTCCCTGGAGCTGACAAAAGAGACTCTGACCTTTGAAACGGGAAGCTTTCGGTTTGACGTCTATCCCGTTCTCGATGTCGAATCTACAGACGCCGGTGATGACAGCATCAGCTATACCATCCACTACCTCGCATCCGAGGACTTCACCGATCGGCTCCGGTTCACATACCGTGCGGGGCCGGTCCCGATGATCCGCTTCGCGCATCGGAACGAGCTGTGGACAGTGTCAGACTCTCAGTTATGGAACTAGCAAACATGTCGAGACTCCTAAAAGGATGCGGAAGAACTCGAAGAGGTAGTCACCGATGAGGATATTCGCTCGCAAGATCCGTGGCTCTGGAGAGCCAATCCGCCCAGCCAGGCATGTTCGGCGGACCTCGATTACGTCCCTACTCAAGCTGCTGAGACTGAAATCGTTGCGGCTCCACTTGGTCCTAGCGGCGCTCGTAACGACCGTGGCGTATCTCCTGGCGGTCGGCGGCGTCGTGTTCCTGCCTCTGATCGTGAAACTCGAGAGCAGAACTCGCGCCATCACGTAGGTCGAAAGAGCCGCCGACAAGCTCCTATATCTCCATGCTCACTTCTGGCCCATCGTCCTGGCCGCGGTCATCGCGGTTTGCGCCAGCTCTCTCT
>DAOVBF010000288.1 GCA_030673955.1 Deltaproteobacteria bacterium | reverse complement strand
GTGCCGACCACGCCCTGGCGCGAGAGTCCCAGGTTGAGGAAGAACGGAGCGATCAGGGGACCCACGGCACCGATGTTCATCTGCAAGAAACCGGCGACACCGCCGAGCACGAAGAAACGTCGCCCTGGCCGGATCTCCTCGGGGCGGGTTCCCAACGTGAGCCATCCCGGCCGCCAGGTCGCGAGCAGTACGAAGACACCGATCAAGGCTTTTCCGAGCTGTGGAGAGAGAGCGCGTGCGACGAAGAGCCCGATGTAGGCCATGGGAAGGAGCAGGAGTGCGTAACGCCAGACCAGGCTCCATTCCACGTGGGCGCGCTGGATGAAGGTTCGAGAGCTGTTCGAGACCAGTTGGATGACGCCGTGCAGTGGAATTGCGACGAGCGGCTCGAAGTAGAGCAGCATGATCGTGAGCAGCACGATGCCGCCGGCCATGCCGATGATGGCGGAGAGGGTCGCAGCGGCGAACGCCGCCGCGCAGAGGACCGCCAGGTCGACGATCTCCACGCGGTTGGCTTAGGGCTGCAGGCGCGTGACCCGCCACGCGCCTGCGGTAAAGGCATCTCCGGCCGGGGTCAGCGTGCGCGTCCAGAGGCCCCGGTCGTGGTTGCGTCCCGGCAGGCCCACCCAAAGCTCCATGAGCTCGACCCATACGCGGTAGCCCCCCCAATGGGAGGGACGTGGGATCCGAACGCCCGCCCCCGCGCCGTGCTGGACGCCGAAGCGGGCTTCGGCTGCCGCCACCTTTTCGAGTAACGCCTCACGCGACGGGATCGGCTCGCTCTGGTCGCTGGCCCAGGCGGAGATCTGGCTGTCGAGTGGCCGAGATGCGAAGTACGCGTCTGAATCGGCGGCCGGTGCATGCGTCACCGGCCCATCGATCCGGACCTGTCGCCTCAGCGGGTCCCAGTGGAAAATCAGCGAGGCGCGCGGGTTCGCTTCGAGCTCCCTGGCCTTGGGGCTTCTCTGGTTGGTGTAAAAAACGAGCCAGCCCTGCTTCGTATCTACGCCCCGGCACATGACGACCCGTGCCGCGGGCCGGCTTTCGAGATCGACCGAGGCAAGCGTCATCGCAGTCGGGTGAGGCTGAATCTTCTTCTCTACGGCCTCGTCGAGCCAGCTTTGGAAAAGCGGCCAGGGCTCCTTCGGTAGCTCCGCCGGGAGCGGGCGCGGCGTTTGGTTCTCGTTGGTTGGCATGACGCGAGCATAGCGAGGTTTTTCCCTTGCGGGCGAAGCCGAGCGGAGTGCGGGTGGCGCAAGCAGTGCGCGTCGCGCCGTAAGCCGCCCCGACTGGCGAGGTAACGGGCGGCGGAGCCGCCCTGCTCGCGCGGCGGGCGACTTCGTGCCCGCCTCACCCGGGCCCCGCTAGTGCAAGCGGCGCATCAGCGCCGCGCGCAGCGAGGCGAAGCCGAGCGGAGTGCGGGTGGCGCAAGCCGCCTTGCGCCGGGCCCCGCTAGAATCGATCTGACGGCCAGTAGAGCGCCCTGGGACCTCCGACCAACGCTACCAACAGCTCCTCGTCTCCCCGTGTGCTGGGCAGAGCCGAGAGCTGCACCAGCGCGGGGCGGTCGAGCACCCGCCACAGGGTCTCGGGATCCCGCATCGGCCGGAGCAGGGCCCCCGCCCGCTCGAGCGCCTCGTCCAGCTCGGGATCCGGTGGCCTCGGGCAGATCAGGGGTCGCGAGGCGGGTGCCAGTGCCAGGAGCAGCGCGGCGAGATCCGCGGCGGCGTTCGCCGCGCGGCCAAACTCGGTGGCGGCGGTGGCACCGCGAATCTCGATCACGCGCGCGTAAGCCACTACGCGACCACCGCGCACCGCGACCCTGAAATGCTCGTCAGGGTTTCCCGCGTAGCCGAGCTGACCCTCCCAGTAGGAGGGATCGCGTATGGTGCTCGCCTCGAAAGACCCGCTGTACTCATCGTAGAGGTCTCGGACTGCCGGGAGATCCTCGGGTACAAAGGCCCGGAAGCGAACGTCGACCGGGGGATCGGGCAGGCGTGGAGGCCGGTGCAGCAGCCGTCGGCGTTGCGGCACCGAGACGAACCCGAGCCGCTCGTAGAAGCCGACCAAATCCGCGAAGAGCAGCGCGAGCGCCATGCCGCGTCGCTCCATCTCCCCGAGGGCGCGGCGCAGAAGCTCGCTCCCCAGTCCTTGTCTCCGGTGAGATGTCGCGGTCGCTACGCTGCCGATCCCGCCCAGAGGCACCGTTTCCCCGCGCAGACGGATCCGCTTGGTGAAGATCTGGACGCACGAGATCGGGGTATCATCGACGAGCGCAAGCAGGGTGTCCTCGGGCTGCAGGAGGGGGTCTCGCTTCATGTAGCGTGCGAAGATCTCGCGGAAGCCAAAGGCGCCTTCGAGCAGGTCGAGGACCCGCTCGCCCTCCCCCTGCCGCATCGTACGGATCGAGACCTGCGACATGCTCGAACGATAGCGCGGCGGGTCAACAAGGCCGTGGGCTAGACTCCCGTGCGGGAGGAATGCAATGTCGGATCTCAGGGCGCTCTACCAGGAGGCGTTCGACGCCTTCACGAGCCAGGAATACGATGAGGCGATCGCGCGCTACCAGCGGGTGATCGAGGCGGACCCGACCTTCCCTCTGGCCTACCAAGGGCTGGCCGAGGTGTACTCCCGCAAGGGAC
>DAOVBF010000081.1 GCA_030673955.1 Deltaproteobacteria bacterium | reverse complement strand
GAAGATCTCCGGCACGGCCCCCGCCTCGAAGATGGCCTCCCAGGGGCATGCCGGCTCGCACACGCTGCAGTCAATGCACTCCTCGGGATCGATGAAGAGCTGGTTGGGGAAGATCTCCCGGCCATGGCCGGTGTACTCGTAGATGCAGTCCACGGGACAGACATCGACACAGCTCTGGTCGATGCAATCCCTGCAAAGGCTCGTGATCACCCAGGGCATGTTCTTCTCCTCTCGCCTGATCTCGTTTCCGGCCAACCCATTGCAGGCGAGGACGCCACGGCCCTCACGTCATGATCACGTCATGAGTGTCTGGGGCGGTTCTCCGATCTGAATCCGCAGGTCCCTCGCCATCGAGCGCACGTGCCGGCGAATATCTTCGATGTCGTATCCGAGGGCCGAAGAGATGAACTCCAGGAACGACTCCGTCGAGAAGAAGAACCAGATGCACGAATCGAGCTGTTCGGCCATCTTGCTTCGCTGGAGCTCCAGGGACAGTTGCTTCTCGCGGAACTGGTTCGGTTTCATTTTGGGGCGCTCCAGGAGCAGATCCTCGTGCAGCTCGGGATAGGTCTCCGAGATCCACCGACCCGCGAGGCGCAGATTCTTCAGTGCGTCGAGAACAACGCTCGTCCAGAGCCGAGCTTCGGGGGCGCCTCTGATCCTTCCGACCCCCGCAGAGGCCGGGTCCGGCTCGTCCTCGGGCGGGAGGTCCCCCGGGAATTCGCTGTAGATCCGATGCGCTTTCGCGTCTCGCGACGGCACGCGCTGGTCCGGAGAGCTTCGAACCTTGGCGGGCCTCCGATCCGGAATCGGCATCGTCGAAGCGCTCACGTCAGTCACCTCTGCTCGGAGGCCCCCGAAGCTGGTCGGCACCCGACTCGGGTGAGCACCGTCGCCCGCTATGCGGGGTATTACCTACATAGCGGGCGACCCCCCCATCAGGGGAGGCAGGGGATGCGGTACCCTGTAGAGGAGGGGGACTCACACGAGGCAAGCTAATAAAACAATACCGATATGTCAATATTCTTTTATCCCCCGCAGGCCCCCCCCAAGCTTTCCCCAGCCCTCTAGGCACCACAGCTCCGGGCTAGAATCCTCGCTCAACCTCGGGCATCCAGGCCGAGGCAAAGACGGGAGCATTCGGGGATGGCCAAATACGACTATGACCTCTTCAGCATAGGCGCCGGTTCGGGTGGGGTGCGCGCCAGCCGGGTGGCGGCAGGTTTTGGGGCGCGCGTTGCGGTGGCGGAAGAGCGCTATCTCGGCGGGACATGCGTGAACGTCGGCTGCATCCCGAAGAAGCTCCTCGTCTATGCCTCGCACTACAGCGAGGACTTCGAAGACGCCGCGGCTTACGGCTGGACGGTGAGTCAGCGCAGGTTCGACTGGACCCCGCTGATCGAGAACAAGAACCGCGAGATCGCTCGACTTCAGGGGGTGTACCGCGAGCTCCTGGAGCAAGCGGGTGTCGAGCGGATCGAGGGTCGCGCCTGCATCGTCGACCCGCACACGGTGCGGGTTGGCGACCGGCGTTTTACCGCGGAGCACATCCTGGTCGCGACGGGAGGGTGGCCCAGCGTTCCCGAGACCCCTGGCATCGAGCACGCCATCACCTCGAATGAGGCCTTCCACCTGAAGGAGCTCCCCCGGCGCGTGATCCTGGTCGGCGGGGGTTACATCGCCGTGGAGTTCGCCAGCATCTTCAACGGATTCGGGGTCGAGACCGTTCAGCTCTACCGCGGGCCGCTCTTCTTGCGTGGGTTCGATGATGACGTGCGTAAGGCTCTCGCCGAAGAAATGCGCGGGAAGGGGATCGACCTGCGCTTCAACCTGAACGTCCAGAAGATCGAGAAAACCCACGCGAGCGTGGTGGCGACGTTGACCGACGGTAGTACGCTCGAGGCGGATCAGATCATGTACGCAACGGGGCGTCTGCCGGCGACGCGGGACATGGGGCTCGTGGAGGCGGGGGTCGAGCTCAACTCCAAGGGCGCCATCATCGTCGACGAGTACTCGCGCTCGACGGTCCCGAGCATCTGGGCCATCGGTGATGTCACCGACCGCATCAAGCTGACGCCGGTGGCGATCCATGAGGGTATCGCGCTCGCGCAGACGCTCTTCGGCAATCGACCCACCAAGCCCGACCACGAGGACGTCCCCTCGGCCGTGTTCAGCCAGCCGCAGATCGGCGCGGTGGGCCTGACCGAGGCCAGGGCGCGCGAGCGGTACCGAGAGATCGAGATCTACCGGAGTCACTTCCGACCTCTCAAGCACACGCTCACCGGGCGGGACGAGAAGACGATGCTGAAGCTGATCGTCGACGGCGCGAGCAACCGGGTCATCGGTGCTCACATGGTCGGTCCTGACGCGGGGGAGATCATCCAGGGGATCGCGATCGCGGTGAAATGCCGTGCAACAAAGGCGCAGTTCGACGCGACGATCGGCATCCACCCGACGACGGCGGAGGAGTTCGTCACGCTGCGCGCGCCCGTGTCCTAGCCGACGGGTCTATGGGCAGACCGGTCGCTAGCGGGAGCCACCCGACTGGCGGCCGCGCTCCGGGGACGGGGCCCCGCCCTGGAAGTCCGCGCAGGCCCTCGCCTCTCGGTGGCCCCCATCACCCGCGGCCGTCGAGCTCGGGTGCGAGCCACTCCGGAGGCGCGCTCCGAAACCTCGGCCTCCTGCCGGCGCCCCGCTCTCGCTCCCGGAGGCATTCGCAACCTTTGCGGCAAAGCCTCGGTTCCTCTCGGAAACTGGCAATCTGGACTGTTCTCTCTTTTTTATTGTAGACTGATTTTCGTGCGCCTGTTCTGCCAAGAAGAATACGGGCTCCGATGTCTACTGCAGGCGGCGCGGCATCGCGGCCCCGATCCCCTGACGCTGAATCAGATTGCCCGAGCGGAGGGCCTCAGCATCGACTACGCGGGGAAGCTCATGCAGCTGCTGCGCCGCGCGGGCTTGGTCAAGAGCCTTAGGGGGCCGGGAGGGGGCTACCGGCTCGCCCAGCCGGCCAAGAAGATCTCCGTTTGGGACGTCCTCGAGGCGCTTGGCGGCCCGATGTTCCCCGGGGACTTCTGTGACTGCCATCCCGGACAGGTAAGAAACTGCGTCCACTCCAAGGACTGCTCGCTCCGCGCACTCTGGCAGGCATTGGACGACGTCCTGCAATCGTTCCTCGAGCGAGTGTCGCTTGCAGACCTTGTCCGGGATGAGCGCCCGATGGCGCACTGGCTGCAGGTGGCCGCTTCTAAGCACATACATTAATTAATTAAGCAGCCGGTAAGCGTGACGCTGACGGGACCGGTCGCGGGAAGCTGAAGCAGGAGAATCGCTATGGACAGTCCCATCCTCACCCTCACCGAGTCAGCAATTGCAAAGATCAAGGACCTCCAGAATTCCCAAGAGACCAAGGGGATGCCCATCCGCGTCGCCGTGCGTGAGGACAGTCCGGCAGCCTTCCGCTATCTGGTGAGGTTCGTGCCTCTGGAGGACAAGAAGGCGGAGGACGAGACGGTCGACGTCGAGGGAATCCTGTTCTACATCGACGGGGAAAGCGTGCCGATGCTCGCGGGCTCGACTCTCGACTTCGTTGACACGCTCGGGGGAACCGGTTTCAAGTTCGACAACCCCAACAAGCCGCCCCTCTTGAAGGACCCGATTGCGGCGCGCGTGCATCAGATCATCGAAGAGCGGATCAATCCCAGCCTAGCGACACACGGTGGCCGTGTGGCCCTGCTGGATTACCGCGACGGGAAGGTCTACGTCCAGCTCGGGGGCGGCTGTCAGGGCTGCGGGATGGTCGATGTGACCCTGAAGCAGGGGATCGAAGCAACGCTCAAGGAAGAGATCCCCGAGGTCACTGAAGTCCTGGACACGACCGATCACGCCTCGGCGACAAACCCCTATCACCAGCCGGGAAAGTGAGGCGGATCAGCTCGGGCTGGGCGCGCTACCGATCCTGAGGCGGGACCGAGTCTTGCGCAGCGAGGCTGCGACCTCCTCGGGCGTCTCCGCAAAGCCCTAACCGACGGGCCGTTTTGCGTTAGTCTAAAGAGCTCTCGCAGCGTGCCACGGCGGCCGACGCCGCTCCGGAGGAGCCATGACCGCGCAGGAGATGTGGCAGCGCAATCGGGATCTGGCCGACGCCTGCCTCGCGCATCCATTCGTGCAGGGCATCGCGTCGGGCGAGCTCTCGCGGGGGCGCTTCCAGATCTACGTGGCGCAGGACGCCTACTTCCTCGAGGCGTTCGCGCGCGCCTACGCCCTGGCGCTCGCGAAGAGCCCGGATCGCGAGGGCATCGCTGTCTTCAAGGATCTGCTGATCGGTGTCTTCGAGGAGCTCACACTGCACAAGGGCTATGCCGAGCGCTGGGGCGTAAGCCTCGAGCCGGAGCCTCTCCCGACCACGAGCGCCTACACCGACTTCCTACTGAGCACGGCGTCTCTCGAGCCGGTGGGCCACACGGCCGCCGCCATGACGCCATGCATGCGCCTCTACGCGTTCCTGGGACAGCAGCTCGCGCCGAAGCTCAACCCCGACAGTCCCTACCGCGCGTGGGTGGAAACGTACTCGAGTTCCGAGCTCGAGGCGCTGGCCGCGAGGCTCGAGGATCTGCTCGATCGCTACGGTGGAGACCCCGACCGCTTGGCACAGCTGTATCGCCGCGCAATCGAACTCGAGCTCGCGTTCTTCCAGGCAGCATGGGATGCGCATGACGGCACGTGACCTGATTCGAGGCGATCCGAACCTGTGGCACGACGCGACGCACCACGCGTTCCTGGACGAGGTCCGCAACGGCACGCTCGCCCCGGCCGCGTTCGCGCGCTGGCTCGCCCAGGATTATCACTTCGGCGCGGCGCTGACGCGTGCCGAGGCCCGCTACCTGGCCGGGGCGCCACGCGAAGACCTGGCGCTTCTCGCCAACGGCGTTCAGGCGATGGTCGCAGAGCTAGACTGGTTCGAGCACAAGGCGGCCGAGCGCGGAATCGATCTCGACGTGCCGCTCCATGCCACCGCCCGTGCCTATATCGACTACCTGCACGCCCTCACCTATGCGCCCTACCCGGCTCAGCTCACGGCGCTCTGGGCCCTGGAGCGCGCCTACCTGGAGGGCTGGCAAACAGCGCTCCCCGGAGCACCAGCGTTTCGCGAGTTCGTCGAGCGTTGGACGAGCGAGGCGTTCTCGGCCTATGTGGAGGCACTCGAGTCCGCGGCGAACCGGGTCCTCGCACAGGCCGGCGATGTCGCACGCGAGGCGTTTCGCTGGGTGGCGACCTACGAGCGAGCCTTTTGGCAAATGGCCTACACGGGCAAAGATGGCTGATCCGGAAAGACGCGATCCGGGCGGCGCAGCAGAGGCCGGGGGCGCGCCACCCCGCACCGCTCTCACCATCGCGGGCTCCGACTCGGGCGGCGGCGCCGGAATCCAGGCCGACCTCAAGACCTTCCAGCGCTTCGGCGTCTACGGGACCAGCGCGCTGGTGCTGATCACGGCCCAGAACACGGTGGGCGTGCGGGAGGTGCACCTGTTGCCGGCCGAGCTGGTCGCAAAACAGATCGCAGCTGTGGCCGAAGACCTCGAAGTGCACGCCGCCAAGACCGGTGCGCTCGGCTCCGCCGAGCTCATCGAGACGGTCGCTGCCGCCGTCGAGGAGCACGCGATTCCGAATCTCGTAGTCGATCCCGTGATGATTTCGAAGCACGGCGATCCGCTGCTCGCCAAGGAAGCAGCCGCCACGCTCAAACGCGAACTCCTCCCGAGAGCGACCCTGGTGACACCTAACCTGCACGAGCTGGCCGCGCTGCTGGGAGGCCCCGTCGAGAACGAGGCACAGATGCGCGAGGGGGCGCGCAAGCTGTGCGACCTCGGCGCCGCGGCCGTGCTCGTGAAGGGCGGCCACCTTCGCGACCGCGATGCCGTCGACCTGCTGTACGACGGCAGCGAGTTCGTGCGGCTGTCCGCGACCCGCATCGACACGCCCCACACGCACGGCACTGGCTGCACGCACTCGGCCGCGATCACCGCACTCCTCGCACGCGGCGAGACTCTGCCCGTTGCCGTACGGCAGGCCAAGGACTTCATCACGCGCGCCATCGCCAGTGCGCCCGGGCTCGGCCACGGCTACGGCCCAGTCAATCACTGGGCATAGACCGCGCTACGCTCGAGCCAGCCTTCCGGAAACGCCCGATCCGCAG
>DAOVBF010000204.1 GCA_030673955.1 Deltaproteobacteria bacterium | reverse complement strand
CGCAGCGAGGCGTAGCCGAGCGTAGCGCGGGTGGGCGCGGCCGCCCGCGCCCGGGTCCCGCTAAGGTCCGGGGAAGAAGGCGCGGAAGGTCGCGCCCGCTCCGGGTGCGGATTCCACGTCGATGCGACCGCCATGCGCGTTCATGATGCGCTTGACGATCGGGAGCCCGAGGCCTCTCCCCCGCCCCTCGCGACCGCCGCGGCCGTGGGCAAAGAGCTCGAAGATGCGCACGTGCTCCTCGGGGGGGATGCCGTCACCATTGTCGGACACCTCGACGACCGTTCCCGTCAGGACGGGCTCGACCTGGATCCGGATCCGGGGTGCCTCGACGTCGCCCATGTGATGGACCGCGTTCAGGACCAGGTTCAGCAGCACCTGCTTGAAGCGTAGGGGATCCGCGTAAACCGGCGCTGGAGCATCCGGCAAGACGAGGTGGATTAGTCGTTGCTCGAGTTCGGGCTTGAGCTCCCTGGCGAGCTGCTCGAGAACCTCGCGCGGCGCGAGCAGAGACCGCTCCGTATCGATGCTTTGGATCTGGGAGTATTCGAGGAGATCATCGAACAGGTTCTGCACGCGGTCTGCGTTGCTGCGCAGTCGTTCGATGTAACGCCGCCCCAGCTCGTCCAGCCGCGCTCCGAAGTCCCGTTCGAGCAAGTCGGCGAAGGCGTGCAGCGAGCCGAGGGGGCTGCGCAAATCGTGCACGACCGAGCGAATGCAGCGCTCGAGCTCTTGGGAACGCTGGGCGGACGTATCGGGGGTGCCGGTGGTCTCGCGGAACTCGATCGCCCAACCCTGTGCCTCTCCTCCAGCGGCCGCTAATTGTCGTGCGGCGAGATCGACCGTCCGGACTTGCCCGTCCTTGCGGCGCAACGCCACGCGGGTGGCCTCGCATATCCCGTGGGAGAGATTTCTGTTGAACGGGTGGGTCTGTTCCTCGTCTTCGATCAAAGACGCGAGCCTCAGCCCCAGCAGCTCCTGCCTCGAGTAGCCCAGGAGCTCCTGACACGCCGCGTTCGCGACCCGTATACGTCCCGTCACGTCCATTCCGAGCAGCGGCACCGGGGCCGCATCGACGAGCCCGGGTGCGAGATCCCAGTGTGGGGTTGTCACAGCATCGTCGAGGGCGGCCTCGATCAGGATGACGTCCGCATCGATCTCGTGCGGGAACTCTCCGGACGAGAGATCGAGCACCACACACGCACGCCCCGTGCCCTTCAGCTTTGCTAACCAGGAGGCCTGACTCGCACCCGTCTCGCGCACGAGCTCCTGGAGGAAACGGCGCTCGAGTGCATCGCTGGAAACCGGGACGGAGGCGGGCAAGGCGACAGCGAGGATGCAGCCCGTTGCATCGACACAGAAGACCGCCTTCGGAACCAGTCCGTGCAGCTCTTTGATCAAGCTCAGGAAAGCCGGAGATGTCCCGCGAAAAACGTGCGAGTTCTTCAACTGTGGGAGTCCTTCCTCGCAGGCGGCGCAGTCTACCAGAGGCGAAACTCCGGGGTCAACAAGCAGGTGGCGCCTGAAATCTCTTTGAAATCGAAACCTTACGAGTGGTCCATGCACAGGGTTGGGCCTTTCGCATGGAACGAGGTTTGTCACGACTGCCCTGCCGTGTCAGCTCAAGTGCCGGAGAAGAGAGCGTTGACACCCCTTGCCCTGCGGATAGGATTCTCAGGATAAGCGGGGAGATCGGGAAGGCTTTTGCGGCCGCCTGATTCGTCCGTGGCCGCAGGCCCGGTCCTTGCTTTGGAAAAGGCGAGCCGGCCGCCGCCGAGCGGGAGCCCCGATGTCGAGACGCAGTCAGTGGATCGCGATTGCCGCGGGAGTCCTGCTGCTTGCGGGAAACTCCGCGCTGGAGTTTGGTTGCGACTTGATCCAGACGCGGAAGGAGGCGGCCGCGCTGCGGGGCCACAATCCCGCAGCGATGCTTCGCCCGCGCATGGTGTCCGTGCTGCTCAGCACGAACCCGAGCCTCGGTCCGATCACCTCCGAGCGCATCGCGGATGCGGTGCTTCGCTGTGCCCGCGAGCAAGTCCTTCCTCCCGACCTGGTGCTCGCGGTCTTGCTGGTCGAGAGCAGCGCACGTCCGGCCGTCCGCAGTGCTAAAGGGGCCATCGGGCTCATGCAGGTCATGCCGCACATGTTCGAAGAGCTCTCGCTCCCGGGGAACGTGGCCCACATCGAGGCCAACATCGAGGCCGGCTGTCTACTTCTCTCCGACAACATCCGGAGGCTTGGAGAGGAGGATGGCATCTCCGCCTACTTCTGGGGAAGGCGGATTCAAGGGGAGGGATACCTGCGTCGAGTCCGCATGGTGCGTCGCGACCTGGCGCGGCACCCTCCCTCGGAGTCGACGCGAGGACGCGGATGAGCGTCCACTTTGGTTCCGACTCCTTCCAGGTCGATGGCGGTCTGCGCCTCGTGCGACGCCACTGGCGCGCGTCCGAGGTGACGCGCGTCGTCGTGCTGGTACACGGCCTGGCGGAGCACTCCGAGCGCTACGACGCTGTCGCGCGTTGGCTGGCAGTGCGCGGTTACTCGGTGCACGCCCTCGATCAGAGAGGACACGGGGACAGCGAGGGGCCGCGCAACCACGCGCCCAGCTTTGACGCCCTCTTGGATGACCTCGAGTGTTTCCTGGCCGTTGTGAGGCGCGAGGAGCCGGACCCGCCGCTCGTTTTGCTCGGGCACAGCATGGGCGGCCTCCTGGTCGCGGCCCTTCTGGCGTGGCGCCGGCCCCGTGTCGCCGCGGCGGTGCTCTTCGGGCCGGCGCTTGCTCCGGTCGCGCCCGTCGGCTCAGTCGGGCTGGCGCTGGTCCGTCTCGTCTCGCGCGTGCTGCCACGCCTGCGCATCTCGGCGGGAATCGATCCGGAGGGCCTCTCCCGCGATCCCGCCGTCGTGGCGGCGTATGTCCGCGACCCGCGCATCGATGAGCGGATCAGCCTTCGCCTGGCCACGGAGCTCTTGCGCGCGGCGCAGCGCGTCCGCACGAGCGCACGGGAGATCACGGTTCCCGTCCTGACCGTGCACGGCGAAGCCGACCCGCTCTGCCGGGTCGAGGGGAGCCACGACTTCTGCGCGGAGCTGGAGCCCTCGGGCTGCGAGTTCCGGACTTATCCGGGTCTGCTGCACGAGGTGTTGAACGAGCCCGAGCGGGAGCAGGTCCTGGCGGAGATTCACGACTGGCTGGAGAAGCGAGTCACGCTGGGTCGGCCCGCGTGAGCGGCGCCCGCTCCACCCACGTCGATGAGGCGGGCCGCGCGCGCATGGTCGATGTGGGGGCGAAGCCGGTCACGCAGCGCGAGGCGGTCGCGCGAGGTCGGATCCGTCTGTCGCCGGACGCGTATCGAGCTGCCGTGGAGGGCTCCGTGCGCAAGGGGGATGTGCTCGGCGTGGCCCGAATCGCCGGGATCCAGGCTGCGAAACGGACGGCGGATTGGATTCCGCTGGCCCACCCTCTTCCCCTCGAGGTCGTCGAAATCGAGTTCCGTTCCATCGAAGACGTGCCCGCGATCGAAATCGAGGCGCGCGTCTGTGTCTCGGCGAAGACGGGGGTGGAGATGGAAGCCATGGTGGCGGTCTCGGCTGCGGCGCTCACGATCTACGACATGTGTAAAGCGATCGACCGGGCCATGGTGATCGAGGGCATCCGCCTGGTGCGCAAGTCCGGCGGGAAGAGCGGGCTCTACCAGGTCGACG
>DAOVBF010000175.1 GCA_030673955.1 Deltaproteobacteria bacterium | reverse complement strand
GCTTCGACGTCACGGTGGTGCCGGCGCACACAGAGGCGGAGCAGGCGCTGGCGCTCGGGCCCGATGGCATCTTTCTCTCCAACGGGCCGGGGGACCCAGCGGCGGTCGAGTATGCCGTGCCGATCGTACGTGAGCTCGTCGGCGAGCGTCCCGTTTTCGGAATCTGTCTGGGACACCAGATCCTGGGCCTGGCCTTGGGGGGGGTCACCAAGAAGCTGCGCTTCGGGCACCACGGAGCGAACCAGCCCGCCTATGACACCGGCACGGGCAGGGTGATCATCGCCTCCGAGAACCACGGCTTCGCGCTGGATGCGGACTTGCTCGAGGAAAACAACGACGTCGAGATCACACACATCAACTTGAATGACCGCACAGTCGAGGGCATGCGTCACCGGCGTTTGCCGGTCTTCTCGGTTCAGTACCACCCGGAGGCGTCGCCGGGGCCACACGACGCTTGGCACCTGTTCTCCCGGTTCCGGGAAATGATCGAGATTCGGCGTGCCTAAGCGGGACGACCTCCGGAAGGTTCTGCTGATCGGTTCGGGCCCGATCGTGATCGGTCAGGCCTCCGAGTTCGACTACGCGGGAACCCAGGCGTGCAAGGCGCTTGCCGAGGAGGGAATCGAGGTCGTCCTCGTGAACTCCAATCCGGCGACGATCATGACCGATCCCGAGTTCGCGAGCCGCACGTACATCGAGCCGCTTGTGCCCGACACGTTGAAGCGGATCCTCGAGGTCGAGGCGCCGGATGCCCTGCTGCCGACGCTGGGCGGGCAGACCGCGCTCAACCTGGCGGTCGCGCTCTCGGAGGACGGGACGCTCGCGCGGCTCGGGGTGGAGCTCATCGGCGCCAAGCTCGATGCCATTCTGGATGCGGAGGATCGCTTGCGCTTCCGCCAGGCGATGGAGGAGATCGGCCTCCGGCTCCCGCGCTCCGCCTACGTCCGGAGCTTCGAGGAAGCTCGCGGCGTGCTCGAGCAGATCGGGCTGCCCGCGATCATCCGTCCCAGCTTCACACTGGGCGGCTCGGGCGGGAGCATGGCCGCGAGCGAGGCCCAGTTCCTCGAGCTACTGGATTGGGGCCTGCGTCAGTCGCCGCGAGGCGAGGCGCTCGTGGAACAGTCGGTCCTGGGCTGGAAGGAGTTCGAGCTCGAGGTCATGCGAGACCGGGCGGACAACGTGGTCATCATTTGTTCGATCGAGAACTTCGACCCGATGGGCGTTCATACCGGCGATTCCATTACCGTGGCGCCGGCGCAGACGCTTACCGACAAGGAGTACCAGCGCATGCGTGACGCCGCGATCGGCGTCATCCGCAAGGTGGGGGTCGACACGGGAGGCTCGAATATTCAATTCGCAGTGCATCCCGATACGGGCGAGATGGTCGTCATCGAGATGAATCCCCGTGTCTCGCGGAGCTCCGCGCTCGCCAGCAAGGCGACAGGGTTTCCGATCGCCAAGATCGCGGCCAAGCTGGCCATCGGCTACACGCTCGATGAGATTCCGAACGACATCACGCGCGAGACGCCGGCCAGCTTCGAACCCACGATCGATTACGTGGTGACCAAGATCCCGCGCTTCGCTTTCGAGAAGTTCCCGGGTTCCGACAGCACGCTGGGGGTTCAAATGAAGTCGGTCGGCGAAGTCATGTCGATCGGGCGGACCTTCCGCGAGTCGCTGCAAAAGGGCATTCGCTCGCTCGAGATCGACCGCTACGGCTTGGAGGAGAGCACCGTTTCGGATGAGGATCTTCGCGAGAGGCTCCGCGTGCCCCGCCCGGGGCGGCTTTGGAGGGTCGGGGAGGCCCTCCGGCGAGGCTGGCCGATCCACGAGGTACACGCGCTCAGCCGCATCGATCCCTGGTTCCTCTACCATATTGGCGAGATCATCCGGGATGAGGCGCGCTTCAAGGCGACGGGAGATCTGCACGAGGCCAAGCGCCGAGGCTTCTCGGATCGTCGGCTGGCGGAGCTCTGCGGCGCCACGGAAGACGAGATCCGCCGCCGGCGTCAGACGCAGGGGCTCGTCCCCGTGTTCAAGCGCGTGGATACGTGTGGCGCGGAGTTCGAGGCCTACACCCCGTACCTCTATTCGACCTACGAGCAGGAATGCGAGGCGCAACCCAGCGATCGTCCCAAGATCATGATCCTGGGAGGCGGTCCCAACCGGATCGGCCAGGGCATCGAGTTCGATTATTGCTGCGTGCACGGCGTGATGGGCCTGGCCCAGGACGGCTACGAGACCATCATGGTCAACTGCAATCCCGAGACGGTCTCGACCGACTACGACACCTCGGACCGGCTTTATTTCGAGCCGCTCACGCTGGAGGATGTTCTTTCGATCGTCGAACGCGAGCAGCCCCTGGGCGTGATCGTACAGTTCGGTGGCCAGACGCCTCTGCGCCTGGCCGTGCCCCTGGAACGGGCGGGCGTGCCCATTCTGGGTACCTCGCCGGACGCGATCGACTGCGCCGAGGACCGCGAACGCTTTGCAGACCTGCTCGCCAAGCTGGGCCTGCGCCAGCCGCCGAACGGCACGGTACGCAGCGTCGATGCGGCTCGCCGGCTGGCCGAGAAGATCGGTTATCCGGTCCTTGTGCGTCCCTCCTACGTGTTGGGCGGGCGGGCCATGAAGATCGTTCACGGCGAGAACGAGCTCGATGCCTATATGCGCGAGGCCGTGATGGTGAGCCCGGAGCATCCGGTGCTCGTGGATCGCTTTCTCGCGGACGCGATCGAGGTCGATGTCGATGCCATATGCGATGGTCGCCTGGCGGTGATCGGCGGCATCATGGAGCACATCGAAGAGGCGGGGGTGCACTCGGGGGACTCGGCCTGTTCGCTCCCGCCCTACAGCTTGCCGCGTTACATCATCGAGGAGATTCGCCGGGCCACGCGTGCGCTCGCGCTCGAGCTCCGTGTTCGGGGCCTGATGAACGCGCAGTTCGCTGTGGCCGGCGAAGAGGTCCACGTGCTCGAGGTGAATCCGCGCGCCTCGCGGACCGTCCCCTTTGTTTCCAAGGCGATCGGCCGCCCGCTGGCCCAGCTCGCGGCCCGGGTCATGGCCGGCAAATCTCTCGTGGAGCTGGGCTTCACCACCGAGCTGGAGCCCGCACACGTCTCCGTCAAAGAGGCGGTGTTCCCGTTCGTCAAGTTCGCGGGTGTGGACACTTTGCTGGGCCCCGAGATGAAGAGTACGGGGGAGGTTATGGGCGTGGATCACCAGTTCGGACGCGCTTATGCCAAGGCCCAGCGTGCGGCGGGCATGGAGCTGCCCGACTCGGGTAGCGTGCTGGTATCGGTCCGTGACAGGGACAAGGCCAGCGTCCTCGAAGCGGTCCGCTCTCTGGCCGATGTCGGTTTCCGGGTTCTCGCGACGCACGGCACCGCGAGCTTTCTGCGTCGGCGGGGGGTTCGGGCAGAGGGCGTGAACAAGGTTGCCGAGGGAGCTCCCCACACCGTGGGGCTGCTGAAAGGGCGAGAGGTGGACCTCGTCATCACCACGACGCGCACCGCTGATCCCGTGGCCGGGCGCGACGCCGCCGCGATGCGGCGGGCGGCGCTCGAGCACGGCGTGCCATATTTCACCACTGTGGCGGGAGCGCGCGCTGTGGCGGAGGCCATCCGCGCGCAGCGCAGCGGGGATATCGAGCCGATCGCGCTTCAGGACCTTTACCCGGTTTAGGCATGTCGCGCTTTCGCAGCGCCATTCGAGCCATACGCGGGCCCTTCGACTTTGCGACCCAGCACGGCCCGGAGGACCTCGAACGAGCGCCCAAGCTGCGCCAGACGCTGCTCGCGGCGCTCGAGCGCCCACGCGCGCTCGACATCCCGCCCGCGGCCAAGCGCCGCGTCGAAGCGGCGGCGCAGTGCATCGAAAGGCAGGTCTGGCCGCCGGATCCCCGGGATCCCGTGCTCCGGCGCATCGTCTCCCTGCTCCAGGACGACTTCCCTCTGCAGGTGCTCAACCAGCCCACGGAACGCATCCCGGGGATCGGCCCCAAGATCGCGACCGCGCTGGCCAGAAAGGAGATCCACACCGTCGAGGATCTGCTGCTCTTCTTGCCGCGCTCCTACGAGGACCG
>DAOVBF010000140.1 GCA_030673955.1 Deltaproteobacteria bacterium | reverse complement strand
CCGTCCTTCACATCCAGGCACGGGATGATGCGCTTGGTCAGCACAGGGACAGCTGTCGCAGCGCGTCTTCGAGATCGATTGCTCCGGTGTAGAGCGCCCGACCCACCACCGCGCCCGCAATGACGCCGGTTCGGGCGAGTTCCAGGAGGTCTTCCACGGAGCTGACGCCGCCCGAGGCAATCACCGGAAGCTGCGTCAAGCGCGCCAAACGGGAGGTCGCCGCCAGGTTGGGGCCCCGGAGCATTCCGTCTCGGCTGATGTCGGTGTGAAGGACCGCGGCAAGCGGTAGATCGCCAAAGCGTTGGAGGATCTCCTCGACGCCCACCTCAGCCGTCTCCTGCCAGCCTCGAATGGCGATGCACCCTTCTCTAGCGTCGAGTCCCAGCACGATGCGCCCCGGAAAGCGCTGCGCGGACGCTCGAACGAGGCCCGGCTCCTCCAGAGCCACGGTGCCCAGGATGACGCGATCGACGCCGAGCGCCAGCACCGCCTCGATACGCTCCATGTTGCGGATACCACCGCCCAGCTGCAGCGGTACCGATCCCGCGGCGCTCAGGATCGCCTGGATCGCAGCCTCGTTTCGCAGGCACCCCTCCCGGGCACCGTCCAGATCGACGACGTGGAGCCGGGGCGCTCCGGCGGCGACGAAGTTCGCTGCGACACGGGCGGGGTCCGTGTCATACACGGTCTCCCGCTCGTAGTCGCCCTGCTCCAGGCGCACGAGCTTGGCGCCCCGCAGGTCGATCGCAGGGATCAGCTCCATGCTGCCACGCGCCCCCCGGGAAGCCCACGCAGCCCCGGGTTCGTCTCAAGGCGGCCGCACAGCATCGAAAGCGCCCCTGGGCGCGCAAGCCTTGAGGAGCTCACGGCGACCAGCCGCAGAATCTCTCGAGCAATGCCAGCCCCCCACGCTGGCTCTTCTCGGGATGGAACTGCACCGCGACGCAGGCGTCAAATCCCAGCGCCGAGGGAAAGACCTCGCCGTAGTCGGTGCTGGCCAGGACGCACTCGTCGGGCACCCAGCAGGGCCGGTACCCGTGCACGAAGTAGAAAAAACCATCCCTCAGCACCGGGTGTTGCTGGCTGGCCTTGACCGCGTTCCACCCCATATGAGGCACGGGCAGGCTCGAAGACTCTGGAAAACGGGCAACCTTGCCGGGAATCAGGCCGAGGCAGCGAGCGCGTCCCTCCTCGCCTTCCTCCAATAAGATCTGCAGCCCGACGCAGATCCCCAGATAGGGACGGCCATCGAGGATCCGCTCGCGAATGGCCGCAGCCAGTCCCCGCTCCTCGAGAGAGCTCATCGCGTCACCCAGCGCGCCAACGCCGGGTACCACGAGCCGACCCGCACGCAGGACCTCGCCGGGATCCATCGACACGCGAGGCCTGGCGCCGGCACGCTCGAGCGCGCGCGCCACGTTGCGCAGGTTTCCCATGCCATAGTCCACGACAAGGATGTCGGGGGCCGAGCCCGTCAAAGACTCCCTTTTGTCGAGAGGGGCCCACGAATCCTCGGATCGATCCGCGTCGCCTGGTCGAGTGCCCGACCGAGTCCCTTGAAGATGCCCTCCAGGATGTGGTGCACGTTTTGCCCGTAGGCGAGCTCGACGTGCAGATCGATGCCCCCGTGGGTGCAGAGCGCGTAGAGAAAATCCTGCACCAGGGCCGCGTCAAACTGGCCGACCCAGTCCCTCGGCAGCGTCACCCGGTAGACGAGGTAGGGACGACTCGACAGATCGAGATCGACCTGGACCAGGGCATCGGCCATAGGGATCCGGGCCGAGCCGAAGCGTGCAACCCCGGCGGCCTCACCCACGGCGACGCGAATGGCCTGCCCCAGGGTGATCCCGACGTCCTCCACCGTGTGATGCTGGTCCACTTCGAGATCGCCCACGGCCTGGATGCGCAGGTCGAAAAGGCCGTGCCGCGCGAAGGACTCGAGCAGGTGGTCTAAGAAGGGGACCCCCGTGGAGATCTGGGGCTCCCCGGCGCCGTCCAGGCGCAGCTCCACCTGGATCTCGGTCTCACGCGTCTTTCTCGAAACACTGGCTTCTCGATCCATGCTCTCGCTCTTCCCCTGGGCTCCCGGGGATTGATGCCTGATCTAAGAGTCCGGGTCCAGCCCCTCAGCCGTTTTGGGGCCCTCCAGACGCCGGCGCACCGCCCAGGCGTGGGCATCGAGTCCCTCGAGCTCCGCCAGACGTACCGCCACAGCTCCGAGCCGCTGGAGCGCCTGCTCCGAGAATCCGATCACGCTCATCCGCTTCAGAAAATCCTCAACTCCCACAACCGAGAAGAAACGCGCGGTCCCGCCGGTGGGAAGCACGTGGCTCGGCCCCGCAACGTAGTCTCCGATGGGAACCGGGCTATGCGGTCCCAGGAAGACCGCTCCCGCGTTCTCGACCCGGTCGAGCCAGCGCGCTGGATCCTCCACCATCAGCTGGAGGTGCTCGGCGGCGTAGCGGTTGGCGAGCTCCATGGCCTGTTCGAGATCCCGCGTCACGACCAGAGCGCTGCGCTGGCTGAGCGCTCGCCGCGCGACCTCCTCTCGCGGTAGCTGTGCAATCTGCTTTGCCAGCTCATCGAGGGTCGTGCGCACGAGGGATTCGCTGGGCGTGGCGAGCACCACGCTGGCCATCTCGTCGTGCTCGGCCTGCGCCAAGAGATCCGCAGCGACGAACGTGGCCGGGGCGCTTGCGTCGGCCACGATCAGCACCTCGCTCGGCCCCGCCTCGGCGTCAATCGCCACCTCTCCAAACACCTGGCGCTTGGCAGCTTGAACGTAGGCATTGCCGGGGCCCACGATCTTGTCGACGCGGCGCAGGGTCTCTGTCCCGTAGGCCAGGGCCGCAATGGCCTGCGCCCCGCCTATGCGCAGAAGCTGCGTCACCCCGGCCAGCCTCGCAGCTTCCAGCACGGCGGGATGCAGCTCCAGTCCGGGGCAGACCATGACGAGCTCCCGGACCCCGGCCACTGCCGCCGGGATCCCCAGCATCAACACGCTCGAGGCCAGGGGCGCCTGGAAGCCGGGTACATAGAGCCCTACGCGCGCGAGCGGCCGGACGAGCTGGCCCAGGATCTCACCCGCATCGTCCTCCATCCACCCGCTGGGAACCGCCCGTGAGTGGAAGCGCCGAATACGCCCGGCTGCGGTTTCGAGTGCGTCACGATCCTGCGCCGGAAGCCGCGCGGAGGCCCCCTCGATCTCCTCGCTGGAGACCACGATCTGGTCAGGCCCCAGGCGGTAGCCGTCGTAGCGCTCGACCGCGTCGAGCAGGCCGGCATCACCCCGCCGACGCACGTCCTCCACAATCTCCGCGACGACTCTTTGGATCTCTTCCGCCCTGGCCTGCCGTCGCTCCTCCAGCTGCCGGAATTCAGCCTCGAAACCCACGTCCCGGGTCCTCAGAAGCCGCATCAGGCGTTGCGTTCCGGCCATGACTCAATCCCTGACGCGGCGGATCCGAGCACCCATGCAGCCCAGCTTCTGCTCGATCCGATCGTAGCCACGATCGATGTGATAGACGCGCAGCACATGCGTGTCGCCGCGCGCCGCCAGGCCAGCCAGGAGAAGCGAAGCACTCGCTCGGAGATCCGTCGCCATGACCGGCGCCCCTGAGAGCTCCGGAACGCCGCGGATGGAGGCGGTGCGCCCCTCGACACTGATATCGGCGCCCATCCGCTGCAGCTCGGATACGTGCATAAAGCGGTTCTCGAAGATGGTCTCGGTGATGACGCTCGACCCGTGCGCCACCGCAAGGAGCGCCATGATTTGGGCCTGCATGTCGGTCGGAAAGCCGGGGAACGTTGCGGTCTTGACGCGCGCGCCTCGCAGGGGTCCCGCGTATTTGACGCGGACCCGCGTCTCATCGGCCTCAACGTCGAGACCGATCTCGCGTAGCTTCTCCACGACCACGCCCAGGTGGTCCAGACAAACGTCCGTCACCTCGACGTCGCCGCCGGTGATGGCGCCCGCGACGATCAGGGTACCCGCCTCGATCCGATCCCCTGCAACGCGGTGCGTCGCTCCCTCGAGGCGCGGTACCCCCTCCACCTCGAGACGGTCCGTCCCGGCCCCTTCGATGCGAGCCCCCATCGCCTGGAGCACGGACACCAGCTCGGTGACCTCGGGCTCCATCGCGGCGTTCTCGATCTGCGTTCTGCCCTCGGCCAGACAGGCCGCCATCAGCACGTTTTGGGTACCGTTCACGGTCGAGAGGTCGAAGACCACCCGACCCCCGCGCAGGCGGCTCGTGCGGGCCTCCACGTAGCCACCCACCAGCTCCACCTTCGCCCCGAGGGCCTCCAGCCCTTTGATGTGCTGCTCGACGGGCCGGGCTCCGATGGCGCAGCCGCCCGGCAGCGAAACCCGCGCCTGGCCACAGCGCGCAAGCAGCGGACCCAGGACCATGAAGGAGGCGCGCATGGTGCGCACCAGGTCATAGGGGGCCTCGATCGCCGATGGGGTCCCCCCCGCCACCCGAAGCACGTCGTCCGCCTCCCAGCTGGCGTCTATTCCCAGCGCCCCGAGGATCCGCATCATCGTAGACACGTCGCGCAC
>DAOVBF010000015.1 GCA_030673955.1 Deltaproteobacteria bacterium | reverse complement strand
TCTGCTGCTCTGCGAGCGCCTCGAGCTGGTCGTTCGACGGCTGGCAGGCTGCCAGCCCGAGCGCCAGGATGGCCACGAACGCCGCAATGGAAAAATGTCTCATACCTTGAATCCTCCGTTTCTGCGGGGCTTGACTGAACTCTCTCCGCTTCTCCCGGTCTCCCTCCCCGGTTTCGGAGTCTGCGGTTGGCGGGAGACCCGCGCCAAACCTGGTCTTCTGCCGAGACCGGGTGGTCGAGGCGACGCATCGTACTATAGGGAGCCTCTGGTTTCGAGCTTCCCCCGCCAGCCCCGGTTGGGCGTTTAGACCGGGGGCCCCCCCTCGTGTTCGAGGCCTCACCCGGCTTTGTGGTTGGGGGCCCCGGCGGCCAGGCCCCGGCGCAGACCTTCCAGCGCGCGGCCCGCCTGCCACGACTGGCGGGTTATCGGCGGGCAAAGCCCACCTGCCCGCACGGCGCGTTACTTCGTACGCGCCTCAGCCGGGACCCGCTGACTAGGATCCCTTCTCCGACTCCTTGAGCAGCGCATCGATCATTGCGGACATGCCCTCGACGGAGCGGTTCTGCGCCTTCTTGCCGCCGATGTAGATCGTGGGCGTGCCGCGCACACCGACGCTCTGACCCTGTCGGAAGTCCGCGCCTACGCGCTTCGCGTAGTCGGCCTTCTTCGCCTGCATGTCCTTCTTGAACTGTTCCACATTGCACCCGGCCTGCTTTGCGTACTCCTCCATCTTCTCAGGGGCGAGCGCGCGGTTGTTCTTGAAGAGCACGTCGTGCATCTCCCAGAACTTGCCCTGCTCCGCCGCGGCCAGGGAAGCGATCGCGGCAGGCTTTGCGCCTTTGTGGAAGGACAGCGGGAAGTGCTTGAACACCAGCCGCACCTTGTCGCCGTACTTCTTCTGGACCTCTTTCAGCGCTGGCGTAGCCCGGGCGCTGTACGGGCACTGAAACTCCGAGTACTCGACGATCGTGACGGGGGCATCGGGATTGCCGAGAATCGGCGACTTGCCGACATCGATCTTGTAGACCTTGTTGTAATCCTCAGTGGGTGGCGTCCGACGCGCGGCGGGCGCTGCCGCCAGCATTGCCTTCTGATTGGCCTCCATCGTCTTGAGCTTCGCGAGAATCTCCTTCTGCTGCTCTGCGAGCGCCTCGAGCTGGTCGTTCGACGGCTGGCAGGCTGCCATCCCGAGCGCCAGGATGGCCACGAACGCCGCAATGGAACAATGTCTCATACCTTGAGTCCTCCGCTTTTCCCGGGCTCGATGAGCTCTCTCCGCCGTTTTCCGTCTCCTTGCCCCATTTCGGGCTCGGCCCCTGGCGGTGGGTCCGCGCCAGGCACGGTCCTCTGCCGAGACGGGGTGGTCGAGGCGACGCATCGTACTATAGGGAGCCCCTGGTTTCGAGCTTCCCCCGCCAGCCCGGGTTGGGCGTTTAGACCGGGGGGGCCCCCCTCGTGTTCGATGCGGGGCCCTGCGGCGCGCTCGGTGGCGCCGGCTCAACGCCCGTCTTAGCCCCCGCGCTGGCGATACCAGGCGTGGATACCGAGCAGCAGAAGGATCTCGGGCAGGGCGAAGGCCAGGAAGTAGAAGTAGGCGAGGGTCTGCTGGAACGTGAGGGGATCCTGATCGGGGGTCCAGGCCTTGGGGCGGATGGAGATGTGCTCTTCGTCCGCGGCCAGCCAGAGCACCGCGTTGAGCAGAAGATCGCGGTTGTAGAGGGCCGGCAGCAGTCGGTTGGAGGCGAAATCTCGATCGCCGATGATGACGATGCGGGCCTCGCCGTCGTCGCGCGGGTAGCGGCCGGCGGCTGCAAGGGGAAGCTCCTGCCCGATCTGCTCCTCCGGATCGGGAGTGATGGGCCGGTCGGCGAGGGCTGCGACCACGTCCGTCTCGAGCCAGGCGCTGCGGTTCGAGAAGACGAGCGCTTCGAGAGCGTCGCCGGCCTGGGGCTTGCGCACGGGCAAGATCGGACGAGCACTGGGTAGGAGCAGCATCGTGCGATTGCTGAGCTTGCGTGTTACCGGGTGGAAGGGGTTGTAGGCCCGGAGCAGCAGGCTCACCGGCTTCGGATCCTCCAGGAGCGGGCTGCTCGCGCGATCGGCCATGACCCCGCTTGGCAGCTCGAAGCCCCAACGGCCGAGCAGCGGTTCCAGGTTCGTCGAAACACCCGGCTCGAGCAGTGCCAGGAGCCTACCCCCGCGCTCCAGGTAGCGCTCGAGCGCTTCGAGCTCAGCCGGGAGCAGGTTGCGCTCGGCCCCGGCAATGACCAGCACGCTGGCGCTCGCGGGAATCTCCTCCATGGCGGGCCCGACCAGGGCTTCGAGGTGGAGTCCTTCCTCTCGCAATGCGCCCGCCAGGCCCGCAAACCCGTGCTTTCCCTGGCTCGCGAAGTTGGCCTCGCCGTGCCCAACCAGGAAATGGATCTGGATCTCACGCCTCCGCGAGAGCCGTAGCACGGCATTGGTGATGTTTTCCTCGGAGGGGAAGCCAGCCGGCTCACAGCGCCCTCCCTGGCAAGCCAGCACCGTCACCTCGACCGCGTCCAGGATGGCTTGTGCCTCGGGAGGCGCGTCGGCCGTGCGGATCTCGCGCACCTCCAGCTCGGGGCAGGTCCTCTGATACGCCTTGATGAGCAGCCGTACTTCCTTGGCAATGAGCGTGTCCTTGAGTAAGAGGAGCTGCGGCGGTGCCCCGTTTCGGTCCGCGCTGCGGTTCGTGCCGATCTGCTTGCACACCACGCGGCTCTGATCCGACAGCGTGTAGCGGCGCTCAGCGGTGAGATCGAGGGTTGCGTCCCAGCGTCGGCTGACCAGGGTAGCCGCCAGGCCGACGGCCAAAACAGCGGCGCTGATCAAGCCCCAGCGTAGGGCGACGCGACGCGAGAGGGCCCCGGTAAAGCCCTGGAAGCGGCGCGCTTCGATGACGCCCGCGATCAGGAGCAGGAGCGGCCCCACCACCAGGTTGGCGATCGAGAAAAGCGAGAGCTCGTCGGTCGCGTAATACGCCCCGAGCCCGGAGAGGATGGTGACGAGTCCTGCGGCGGCCAGAAAACGCATCTAGCGTGCCCTCGTGAACTCCATGGATCCCACGGAGATGGTGAACCCCAGCGCTACGATTCCGCCGAAGTAGATGCCGCGACGCAGCTCGATCACACCGCGCGCGAAGCTGTCGAAGTGCGACTGCAAGGCCAGCTCGTTCAAGAGCTCCGCGATCCCCTCGCTCAGTACGGGATGCAGCCAGGTGAAGTCGAGGATCATGAAGGGGATCGCGTAGGCGAGGACCGCGGCCACGATCTGGCTCTGCGTGAGCGAGGAGCAGGCGAGACCGATCGCCGCCACCGCCACGCCGTAGCCGAGCTGTCCCATGTAGAGAGCGAGAAGATGCTCCATCCCGAGGCGGCTCTTGGCCACCACGGCGGCGGGGTAGATGGCGCTTACGGCGAGCATGAGGAAGACGAAAACATAGGTGGACAGGTGCTTGGCCAGCGCGACCTCCCAGGGACGAATCGATGTGGTGAGCAGGAGCTCGTCCGTGCCGTGGGCCCGCTCCTCGGCGAAGACGCGCATCGTGACCAGCGGAAGCACCGCCAGAAGGAACAGGCTGAAGTCGTTGCTGGCGGGGATGAAGAGCTCGTTGAGACTGTTGACTTGAAGCGGGACGGTGCCGGCGTCGAAGCCGCCGGCCCCGATCGCCTCCGACTGAAACACGAAGAGCAGCCGGTTGTAGGTGAGCAGGTGCTGGAAAAAGTACACCCCCGTCAGCGCCACGAAGGCGGTCAGCACGATATACGCGATCGGCGATGCGAAAAGCGTCCGTAGTTCCTTGCGGAAGAGCGCCCAGAGTCGCCGGGTCATGGTTTCTCCTCCTCGCGCTCCGTCAGCTCGAGGAACAGCGTCTCGAGAGTGCCGCCCATCTCCACCTCCTCGGCGGTCGCGATCTGGACCAGGCGCCCGCGATCCAAGAGCGCGACACGGTCGCAGCAGACCTCGGCCTCGCGGAGATGATGGGTGGAGAGCAGCACCGTGTGGCGCCCGCCGAGCGCCTGGATCATCCGACGCAGCTCGATCTGCTGGCGTGGATCGAGACCGACGGTTGGCTCGTCGATCACGATCAGCGGTGGGTCGTGCAGGAGGGCCTGCGCCAACGAGACGCGCTGGCGGAAGCCCTTGGACAGCACGCCGATGCGCCGTCGCTGGACCTCCTCGAGCCCGAAGCGCTCGATCGCCTGTTCGATGGCCTCGTCCAGCGCCACCCCCTTGAGGCCGCGCAGCTCACCCATCATGCGCAGGAACGTCCTTACACCGTGGTCGGTGTAGAGCTTGGGCTGCTCGCAGACGTAGCCCAGCCGCTTCTGAACCGTGAAGCGGTTCTTCACCACGGAGAGGCCATCTACACAGACGTCACCGGACGAGGGCAGCCAATAGCCCGTCAGGATGCGCAGGAAAGTGGTCTTGCCCGCGCCGTTGGGACCGATGATCCCGAAGATCTCACCCTCGCCGATCTCCAGCGAGAGGTTGGACAGGGCGACGTGATTGCCGAACCGCTTCGTGACCTCCTTCGCCTCGATTTTCGCGCCCATTTCTGGGGCTCCTGATCTGCGTACGTATCCTCAGAGTACGCGGGTACGTGCAGAGGGTTACCATAGCGAGCCCGCGTTGACTCGTGAATCGGCCCCAAGTTAGAATTCCCTGCCGCTGTGGGGAAGTGCTGAGGCGACACGAATCGTCGTCGTCCCCAGAGGACCGCAGCGCCCCGTACGCGACCCACCGATCACGGGCAAGGATTGCTCGCTGGAGGGAGAGCATCCGGATGAATTTCGGGTTCACGGAAGAGCAGGAGCTTCTTCGCGACACCGCCCGGGAATTCCTCGAGAAGGAGTGTCCGATGAGCGTGGTGCGCGAACTCATGGAGACCGAGCCGGGTTACCGCCCGGAGCTCTGGAGGAAAATGGCAGAGCTCGGCTGGGTCGGTCTGCTCCTCCCGGAGGAGTACGGCGGCGCCGAGCTGAGCTTTGTGGATCTGGTCGTGATCCTCGAGGAGATGGGCCGGTCGCTTCTTCCTTCGCCCTTCTTCGGAAACCTACAGGGCACGCTGGCGTTGCTGCGGTCGGGGAGCGATGCGCAGAAGAAGGAGATCCTGCCTGCCGTCGCGGCGGGGGACCGGATTCTCACGTTCGCGATCACGGAGGAGACGGGAACCGAGCACGCGCAGGATATCCAGCTTCGCGCCGAGAAGGCCGGAGCGGGACTTCGGCTGACGGGGACCAAGCTCTTCGTGCCGGACGGGCAGAACGCTGGCACCTTCGTGGTCGCCGCCCGCACGGGTGCGGAAGGGGAGAGCGGTATCTCGCTGGTCCTGGTGGACCGGGACGCCCCGGGCTTGAGCGTGACCCCGCTCCGGTCTATGGACCAGACCCGCCGCATGGCCGAGGTCCGCTTCGAGGGCACGCCGGGTGAGCTGCTGGGCGAGCAGGACGCCGGCTGGGCGACCTGGGAGGCGGTGCGCGACGCCGCTCTGGTGGCGCTTTCTGCTGATGCGGTAGGGGGATGCGAGAAAGTCCTCGAGGACTCGGTGAACTATGCCAAGGAGCGGATCCAGTTCGGAAAGCCCATCGGCACCTATCAAGCCATCAAGCACAAGTGCGCCGATATGCTGATCGAGGTGGAGTCCTCCAAGTCGATCACCTACTACGCCGCGTGGGCGCTCTCCGAGGACGTGGAAGAGGCGGCACTGGCCGCCGCGATGGCCAAGGCCTACACCAGCGACGCCTACCGTCACACGAGTGCGGAGAACATCCAGATCCACGGTGGGGTTGGCTTCACGTGGGAGTACGACTGTCACCTCTACTTCAAGCGCGCGAAGGCCGTCGAGGTGACCTACGGCAGTCCCAGCGAGCACCGGGAACGGGTCGCGCAGCTCATGAGCCTCTGAGGCGCGAGTAGGCCCCATGAGCCGGGCTGCCGTCAGGTGCTGTGCATGAGCGGGGTGCTCGGCGTGGCCCTGGTCGGCGCGGGCTACATCTCTCGCGTTTACGTCGAGGTTTTCCCGCGCTTGCTCGGGGCGCGCCTGGTCGGCGTGGCCTCCCGCAGCCGGGCGGCAGCCACGCGCCTGGCCGATGCGTGCGGCGCGAGCGTTGCGGTCGACTACGGGAACCTCGACGAGCTGCTCCGTGCGGCTTCGGTCGACGTGGTCTGCGTGAACTCCATCAACCGCCTCCATGCGCAGCACGCCGTCGGCGCGGCTCGGGCGGGCAAGCACGTGATTGTCGAGAAACCGCTCTGCCTCACGCTCGCGGAGGCGGACGCGATGTTGGAGGCGGCGCGCGACGCCGGAACGGGATTCGCCTACGCCGAGAACCTGTGCTTTGCCCCACACTACCGTCACGCGCGCGAGCTGATCGCGTCAGGGGCCGTGGGAGATGTGCTCTCGGCGCGGCAATGCGAGAAACACGGGGGTCCCTACTCGCCCTGGTTCTGGAGCGCCGAAGAGGCCGGCGGCGGTGCGCTCCTCGACCTGGGCTGCCACGGCATCGAATGCCTGCGTTGGCTGCTCGACAAGCCGCGGGTCGCGCGGGTCTCCGCGCGCCTCGCCACGCTCCGCCATGGCGACAGGACGCAGCTCGAAGACGACGCCAGCGTGACGCTGGAGCTGGAGGACGGTACGCGCCTGGTCTCGGAGAGCTCGTGGGCCGCACGGGACGGCGGCGAGAGCACGCTCGAGGTGCAGGGTAGCGAGGGCACCCTGGAGGTCGACTTGCTTGGCGCCTCGGACCTGCGGCTGCGTCGGCGCGACGCGGACTGGCAACGGATCCCGGCCGGTCCCGCCGGCGCAAGCGGCTACCTCCAGGAGCTCACTCACTTCCTCGACTGCTTCCGCGAGGGCCTGACGCCTGAGGAGCGTGGCGAGGACGGGCGCGCGGTCCTCGAGATTCTGCTCGCCGCTTACGCGTCGGCCGGGCGAGGTGCGCCCGTGTCTCTGCCCTTCGACCCCGGGGACGTTGCGCGGCCCGTCGATCTCTGGCTGGGCTAGCTGATGCGCGCCCCGTTCAGCGTCCGAGCCGGAGCTCGTGCTGGACCGCCTTCAGGGTGCGCTCCCGCGCTGTACGGGCGCATAGGAGTCCAGCCGTCGCGCCGCCGTGACGGCTTCCTCGCTGAGCCACTCTCCAAAGCCCGGGCCGTAGAAGGAGAAGCAGGCCTCGTAGCCGCCGCGTCGATAGTCCTCGGCACTGACCGCATAGCCGAGCCAGTCATTGGCGTGGGCCACCACGAAGATCGGTTGCGTGGGCGCAAGCGACTCGCGAATCCCCTGAGCCACGGAGGACGTCGGCTCCGCGGGGAGTGCGAGCAGGCGCGACTGGCCGATGCGGATCGCGTGAATCGGGACGCGCTTTGAGAAGAAACCCCGGATGCTGTGTCGCAGGAACGGTGCGAGCCACCAGAGCGCACAGAAGCGTCGAAGCTTGGGATCCCTCGGTGCGTCGACCCAATGCTCGACACTCGCGAGGCGCACAGGGTCTGCCGTGGTCAGCTCCTGAACGCCCCCCAAGACCGCCTCTCCGAGCCTGCTTCCGATCTCCGCCACCTGCGCACGTTGTTTGGCGAGGTCCCGCGGCCAGAGCGGCCCGAGCTGGCTGACGGGTTCCTGGTCCGCCAGCGGCCCGGGCAGGAAGATCGCGCGCCAGCCCCGCTCCTCGAGCCAAGCGCGGGCTGCGCCGACGTAGTCCGCCGAGTACGCGTGGCTCTTCGGAGAAAGGACCGTCGGGTGCGCTCCGTATGCGAAGAGTGCCAAGGGGCGGCGGCCATTCGGAAAGTCGAACCGCAAGAGCGGGAGATCCGTCTCGTGAGGCCCGTCACTGGAGCGGCGGTTGCGCGCCAGAGAGAGCTCGGCCCGGCCGCTCCTTACACGCGCCGGAGTCAGGTCCCCGATCGCCAGCTGGAGGGCCCGAAGGGCCGCGCGAACGAGATTCCGAGCGCTCCCGGGATCGAAGCTCCCAGTGGTGAGACGCGCGGGAAGGCGGCCCGGGATGTAGCCCCCGGGCCCCGAGTGGGTGTGCGTGGCGACGAGCACCAGCGCGTCCAGGTTGAACGCTCCCGCCAACTCCTGCAGCCCCTCCCGCAGGCTCGGTCGGACGATCACGACGTCGAGCGAGACCACCGCCACCCGCAGGCCATCCTGGTCGAGGACGAGCGCGCGGGCCTCCGGAGGATCGAGCATGTCGTGCGCGCTTCGATCGCGCCAGCCGCCGTAGCCTCCCAGAGGACCGTTCTCGGGGCGGGGAAGCTCTGTGCGCCCCATGCCCACACGGAGCTCTACGGCTCCGGAGGCAGGGGCGATGCCGAGGAGAAGGACGAAGAGCAGGGTAGGGACGCTACGGACGGGTCGCTGCTTCATTCACATGCTCGCGCACCGTACGCAAGTCATCCCAGACGGCCTGCCGAACCTCGCGGGTGTAGTTCCGGAGCAGGTAGGCCGGGTGATAAGTGGGCATGACCGAGATCCCGTTCCACACCTGCCAGATGCCCCGCAGCTTGGTGATGGCGACGTTGCGTCCGAGCAGGGTCGAGATTGCGGGCTTGCCGAGCGTCACGATCACATGGGGCCGGATCGCGAGCAGCTGCCAGTCGAGGAAGGGCCGACAGGTCGCGACCTCATCGAGATGCGGGTCCCGGTTGTTCGGCGGTCGGCACTTCACGATGTTGCAAATGTAGACGTCCTCGCGCCGCCACCCGACCGACTCGATCATCTTCGTCAGCAGCTCGCCGGCGCGGCCGACGAAGGGGCGTCCGGTCCGGTCCTCTTCGACGCCTGGCCCCTCGCCCACGAAGACTACCGGGGCCTCGGGGTTGCCCTCCCCGAAAACGATGCTCCGGCGTGCCTCGTGCAGCCGGCAGCGCGTGCAATCGCCGAGCTCCTTGCGGATCATCCGCAGCCCCTCTGCCCGATCGGTGACCGCGTTCGGGTCGAACCCGTCGGAGAAGAGCGCTCGCGGTGCGCGTGCTTCCGTCGTCGAGGGCACGGCCTGCGCTGGGACTCGCGCTTCCGCTGCCCCGGGCTCGCGCTGGCCCGGGCGTGTGACGAAGTCGATGCCTTCCGCGGCAAGCTCCGCGAGCGAGATGCGCAGCTTCTGAAGCAGCTCACCGCGGGTCTCTGGCTGGCTCATGGTCCGGCGCTCTCCATCGCCTGTAAGCCGTGCCGAATGCGGTCGAGCTTGTCCATGAACTCGGACTCGAAGCCGGTTTCATGCTGGTTGCGCACGAACACGAACGTCTGCGCCAGGTGAGTCCGCATCGGACCTCGGGTGCTTGGTGTGCGGGGAGGGTAGGAATGGGGCACTCCGCGTGTCAATCGCGAAAGGAGACGGTTTACGCTCGGACGGCGAGTGCGTAGACTGACCTTCTGGAGGGAGAGATGGGCGGATCCTCGTCGCTGGATTCCGCCACACATCTCTCAGCGCGCGCTGGCGCGCGAGCTTGCGATGGCTACATGCAGAGCTTCGTTCAATCGCTGAACCCACAGGCCGGGCGACTCCTCTCGGGTGGCGACAGGATCGCCGAGTGGCCCGAGGCTCCGGGCGGGTCCAGGGAGTGCCGACGCTGAGCGAGGAGCGTCGCGCACCCGACCCGATCGACGGGCTCTATCGCGATGTGGTGCTGGATCACTATCGCAGACCTCGCAACCGCAAACCGCTGGCCGAGCCCAGCGCGTCGGCCCGGGTCCACAATCCGCTGTGCGGGGATCAGGTACGGGTGGAGGTCCGCCTCGAGGATGGACGGGTGGTCGAGATCTCGGCGCGCGCGAGAGGTTGCAGCATTACGGTCGCCGCGGGCAGCGTCATGACGGAGCTCGTGCGGGGGCGGGATCAACCGCAGGTGAAAGCGCTGGCGGCCGAGCTCGAGCGCGTCGTGAGGGGCGAAGCCGCCTCGCCGGACCTCGACGAACGCCTGCGCGCTTTTGCGTGCGTGGCCGAGCTGCCCGCTCGGGAGCGCTGTGCACTTCTTCCGTGGGAGGCCCTGGAGGAAGCGCTTTCCCGGCTCTCCCCGCCCTGATCAAGTGCTGGGGCGCTCGAGAATGTGCACGGCGCAGGCTGCGCCGAGGCCGATGACGTGCGTGAGACCCAGCCTGGCTCCCTCCACCTGGCGCGCGCCCGCCTCACCCCTCAGGTGCTGGGTGATCTCGTAAAGGTTGGCCACGCCGGTGGCCCCGAGTGGATGTCCCTTCGAGAGTAGCCCGCCCGAGACGTTCACCGGGATTCGGCCGCCGTGGTAGGTCGCGCCCTC
>DAOVBF010000080.1 GCA_030673955.1 Deltaproteobacteria bacterium | reverse complement strand
CATCGGCGGGAACGCCTGTGTGACCCGGCCGGTTGAGCCGCATACCATGGTGATGGTTGCCCCCCCGCGCATGATGCACCGCAAGGAGGGGCCCGAACGTTCGGAGCGCGATTTCGACGTCGAGCCTAGTTAGACTCCCCCTCTGCCTCGCGGATCCGCGCCAGCTCCGCGTATGCGTAGGTGAGCGCCAGAGCCCGATGCGGGCGCCACCTCTCGGCGAGCTCGCGCATCTCATGCTCCGTGGCCAGGCCATCGCGACCCAGTAGGCCCTGTGCGACGTACTTCACGACGCCCAGGTCCCCTGCGGGAAACGCATCCGACCGCGCGAGCCCCCGCATGAGCGCGGTCTCCGCGGTCCAACGGCCGATCCCTTTGATTGCCGTCAAGCGCTGGATCAGCTCCTCGTCGGGGAGCGGGGCCAGCTCGGCCTCCGCCAGCAGACCCCGCCGGAATCCATTTGCCAGCCGTAGCAGCGTCTCCGCCTTGGCCTTGGACAGCCCGAGCTGGCGCAGGCGAGCCGCCGTCTCCTTGGCCATCCGCTCCGGCCGCGGAAAGGCGATATAGGTCTTGCCTGCGATGCGCGCCCGCCGCCCGAAGCGAAGCGCGAGATCGCGCCGGATCCGGTAGGCGAGCGCGAGATTCACCTGTTGGGAGAGGACCGCCGTGACGAGCGCCTCCCATGGGTCGGGGAAGCCCGCCACGCTCAGGCCCCGTGCGCGGCGGATCGTTTCGGCGAGCAGGGGATCGTTGCGGCAGGCGCGGTAAAAGGCCGGGATGTCGGCGTGGATCCCGAGCGACCGCTCCAGCAGTCGCGTTGCCGCGGCCCGTGCCTCCGACGCCCCCGCGTCCTTCCCGGCGAGGCGGACCTCGAGCAGCGCCCGCGACGGCGGACCGAGCTGCCTCACCGAAAGCAGCAGTAGGCGTCTCCCCACCTGGAAGAGGCGCCGGTAGACCCCGTCCTGGAAGTGGTCCAGCACCTCGGGAAAACGCAGAAAGCGCGCCGCCGTGCGCTCGAGCGAATACGGCCGTGTCGGCTTCACGCTGAATCGAGCCCGCTCCGCCATGCGGCGGCTACCTTATCGTGAATACGAATACCCGGATACGGGAGGACGTCGACTGGATGAGCGCATGGGACGGGTAAGGCGAAATATCCGCCCCACGAGGGCTTCGGCCGCCGCGCTGGCGCTGCTATGCCTGCTCGTGGGTGCTTGCGAAGACCGGCCCTCTGTCGAGCCGAAGACCGAAGCCCGCGAAGCCACCGCGCCACGCAGCCGCAACTCGAGGACTTGGGCGCTTCTCATCAACGGCGGCGGCCGTCCGAAGATCAATTACCAGTCGCATCTCCTACACATCCGCGAGCTCGCGGAGCTGCTCATTGTGAACGGCATCCCAAAGAAGAGGATCGTGATCTTCTCCAGCGATGGCTCGGACCCCGAACCCGATCTGGCGGTGCGCGACATGCAGCCCGAGGAGGACTTCTGGTTGATCGAGGGCCTGCCGATCGGCAACAACCTCCGGACCGAAATTCGCTACGAGAACACCGCCATCGAGGACATGGAAGTTCGACCCGCAACCCAAGCGGCCTTGAGGCGCTGGGTCGAGCAAGATGGAAACCGATTGGAGCCGGGCGATACCCTGCTGCTTTACGTCACCGACCACGGTA
The DNA here is from genome assembly GCA_030673955.1 of Deltaproteobacteria bacterium. GTDB lineage: Bacteria > Myxococcota_A > UBA9160 > SZUA-336 > SZUA-336 > SMWZ01. The sequence continues at coordinate 4,553 of DAOVBF010000080.1, read as the reverse complement.
CGAAGAACAAGGACGACCTCGACAACAACGCCATCACGCTTTGGGGCGAGAGCCTCTCCGTCAACGAGCTGAGGCACTTGATCGCGCGGCTCCCCGACGACGTACGCGTCGTTTCCCTGATGTCCCAGTGTTTTTCGGGTTCGTTCGCCAACGCCATGTACGACCTGGACGAGCCGGACCAGGCCTCCGGCAACGTCTGTGGCTACTACTCCTCGAGCGCCGATCGCCCTGCATACGGCTGCTACGCCGTGAATCGCGGCAAGGACAACGTCGGGCACTCCTTCCGTTTCTTCGAGGCCATCCGAATCCATGGCAACCTCGCGGATGCTCACGACCGAGTCCTGCTGACCGACCGCACCCCGGACGTACCCAACCGAACCTCCGACCATTACCTCGAGCAGCTCCTGCGCGATGAAGCGCGGCGGAGCGGCCTGGAGCTTTCGGACTTCGTAGACGATCTGCTCGAGCAGGCTTTGCGGAATGAGCTGGAGTACGCGACCGAGTTCGCGCAGATCGACCACATCGGCCAGGCCTTCGGTGCCTTCAGCCCCCGCTCTCTCGAGGAGCTTGATGAGAGATCGCGGAGCTTTCCCAAGCTCGGCAGGGAGCTTCGTAGCTATGCGCGCCGCTGGAAGACGGCGCTCAACGACTTAAAACGAGAGAACCTGGAGAAGTTCTTCCGGGTCTATCCGTCGTGGCGCGATTATCTGAAACCCGAGATCGTTCGGGGTCTCGACCGCGAGGAGAAACGGCGCCTGAGCGGATTGCTGCTCGAAGACCTCGTTGCGCTGACGAATCTCGATGTGGCGACACGCCAGCGCCTCGACGCGCTGCGAACCATTGCGACCGAGGCCGAGACCGCAAGCTACCGCATGGCGGTGCGACGAGGTGCCGTGCTCCGTATGCGGTCGCTCCTGATGCGGGTTGCCGGACTGGTTTACCTCGACCGCCACGACGAGGTGTCAGCGCGCGCCGAGCTTGAAAGCCTCCAGGCCTGTGAGAATCTCTCCTTTGGAGGGAAGCCCGTTGCCTCGAGGCGGGAGCGGGCCTTGCCGCCCCCCTTTCCGCGGCTGGTTGATGAAAGTGAGCTATTGGCGAACGTTTTGCCCGGCTGGATCGGGATCGAGTTCGGTCCCGTGCAAGGCGCGCTGCGTCGGGAGCTCGGGCTCGAGCGCGGGGCCGTGCGCGTGAAGAGGGCCTTTCCCGGCTCGCCCGCCGAGCAGGCCGGCCTTCGCGCAGGCGACATCGTGCTCGGCCCGCCCGGGTCCCCCTTCGTCGAACGCAATCAGATCCGGGAGTGGGTCATGACCTCCATCGTCGATGAGGTCCGCTCGCTCGACGTCCTGCGCGACGGGGTCCCGATCACCGTCCGCGTGCGCGTCGGAGCCGCACCCATCTAGGGACGGGCTGCGCGCTAGGACACGTTGTCTTCGAATACCGCATCGCCCTCGCTGATGCGTAGGTCCTCGATGAGCCGCTCCAACCAGAGGATTTTCTGGTCGTGCTGGGCCATGCCCAGGTCCAGGATCGCGATGCGGAATAGGCTGACGCCTCGCTGAACCATCCCCTCGCGAATGCGCTGGAACTCCTCGCGCTTCGAGAGTGCGAACTCTCTTTGACGGATGAGCTTCTCGAGAATGGCGTCTTTGTCGAGCCGCTCGAAGAACAAGCACTTATTGAGGAAGGGATGGCCCAGGAAGAAGTCATACTTGACCTCGTCCTCCTCGAAGGAATCGCTCTCGAGCCATGCGAAGAAGGCCTCTCTCCCCTTGCTCGTGGGGTGCAGGAGATGCCGTTGCGGTGTGTTGCCTACCTGAACCCTTTCTTTTCGAATGAGTTCCTCACTCTCCATCTTCTTCAGGAGCGGATACAGCACGCCATCATTGACCAGCCTGTGGTTGGGAAGACCGGGGGAGAGGAAGCGCTTCAGGTCGTAGCCGTGCATGGGCCTGTCGATGAGCAAGCCGAGGATCGTGTGCTTGAGAGACACTGGATTACCGCTGCTGCGTTCTTTGCGGCTAGCTTGAAGGGCCCAGCAGCGGTGCCAGCACCGCCCGGTCGAAGTAGACGTCGTTGCGCCTGATTCGATCGCCCGCAAGCAGGACGAGATCCATCCCGTTGACCTCCACCGCTGCACCGCCGCTCGCCTTCTGCAGGGTCGCGCGCCAGAGCACCGCGGCGCCCTCTCCTTCTTGGAGCGCGTAGACCTCCCGCAAAGACCAGTGCATCTTCCAGGCCTCGAAGAGCCTGCTCAGGTAGCGCCGCAGGGCGTCCTGACCTTGGATGCCTTCCCCGCGCGTGCCCGGGTCCCAGTAGCTGACGTCATCGGTGTAGCAGGCCAGCACCTGGTCTACGTCCTGCGAGTTCCAGGCATCGATAAAGCGCGTGGCCAGCTTCGAAAGCTTCGTATCCGCCATGTTCCACCTCCGTTTACTATCTTAGCATATAGGTACCTATAATGTAGGTATTGGCTGCTTTGATGCTCGAACGGGGGGGCATGGCTGGCCACTCGCGACCCGGCCACTTGACTTAGGATAGGGGTCGCCGCCCGCCGGCCGCTGGGGAGGCCCCATGGACCCGAATGGTGTCGAACGCAAGCTGGCCGCGATCCTGAGCGCCGATGTCGCCGGCTACGGGCGCCTGATGGCGGAGGATGAGGTGAAGGCGGTCCGCACCCTGACCGCCTACCTGGCGGAGCTGACGCGGCTCGTGGGACAGCACCGGGGCCGTGTGGTGGACTCGCCCGGCGACAACCTGCTGGGCGAGTTCCCGAGTGCGCTCAACGCCGCCCGTTGCGCCGTCGAGATGCAGCGCGTTCTGCAAGCCCGGAACGCCGACCTGCCCGAGCCAAAGCGGATGCATTTCCGCATCGGTGTACACCTCGGCGAAGTGATGGTGACGGGCGATCGGATCTACGGGGACGGCGTCGATATCGCCGCCCGGCTCGAGGGGCTGGCCGAGCCGGGTGGGATCTGCATCTCGGCCAGCGTGTACGAGCCGATTCGGCGCAAGCTGCAGCTGGACTTCGAAGACCTGGGGGAGCAACGAGTGAAGAACCTTCTCGAGCCGGTTCGCGTCTACCGAGCTCGGGTCTCGGGCGCAGCCGCTCGAGTCCGCCGCGACGACGCACGGGTCTTACCCGGCCTCTCGGGCCGGCCGGGCCTATCCGTGCTGGTGGCTCCTGCTGTATGGCTCGTCTACGTGGCGATCGTCTTCGAGATCCTCTTCATGATCAGCCCTTTTGCCCTCTACTATTACTCGGCCTACGGTCCCTCTTTGAATTTCTTCCAGCGCTCCCCCTGGACCGTCTGGCTAACCGATTTTTTCCTGCCGCATTTCTCTCGAACATCGAGTCCAGTGCTCAACGCGCTCCCGGGCCTGGGCAGGGCCCTGGTGCTGCTGGGGGCGGTCGTGTTCTTCGTCGGCTTTTTTCAAGTCTACTGGGCGAAGATCCGCCGTCGGGGGGTTGTCAGCAGAGGTCTCTATGCCTTCAGTCGACACCCTCAATACCTCGGTCTGGCTATCGTGGGTCTCGGTACACTCCTGGTCTGGCCGCGCTTCCTGGTACTGATCATGTACATCACCATGCTCCTCCTCTACGGCCTCTTGGCTCGCTGGGAGGAGCAACGGTGTTTGAAGAAATTCGGTGAAAGTTACCGCGCCTATCGAGGGCGGGGAGGGCTCTTGGGGAAGCTCCCGCGCCTCTTGCCCGCCTCCGGCGGCAAGAGGTTCGCTTCCGTGCTGGTTCTGTACCTGGTCGTGATCTTGGCGACCATCGCTCTGGGCTATCGGCTCCGCGACTACTCGCTATCGCAGCTTTCGGCCTTGTACACGGAGAACATGGCCGTACTCTCACCCGCCGTCCTGAGCGACGACGAGCTGCGTACAGCGCTGCGTGTTGCGCTGGCGGATGCCGGGGTTCGGGGAAAGATCAGAGCCGCCGCTAAAAGCGAGAAGCTGCTCGTTTACGTCGTACCGCTGGAGCTTTCAATCGGCGATCTTCCGATGGAGACGCACCGCCATGTCGGCCCGCCCGGTCATCATCTGTCTGACGACTTCGATCGGCGCTTCTACAAGGTGCTGTTCACCAAGGTGCGCACCTATGACCCGGCGGTCGAGGGTGAGGAGATCGTAAAGAAGGCCTACGGCCGGGATCCGATCGTTCTCGTCAAGGTGAATACCGAGACCGGGCGCATCATGGGGATCGAAACTCCGCCCCCGCATGTGCGCTGGGGCGACATCCCGACCCCCTTGTTTTGAGACGGGGGGCGGCGTTTGACCCCCGTTAGGAATGCGCGAAGTCGGTCGCTGGCGGTAACCGCCCCGGTGTCATCCGCTTGTTGCCCCTCGGACGCGCTCGATGTAAGGAGCCAGGCCGGGCCGCTCGGCGACCAGCTGATTCACCTCGGGCGTCGGCCCCGATAGGCCCGCCTGCAGCATCCCGTAGAGCGCGAGGTCGGCTCGGCTGGGCTCGTCGGCAAAGAAGAACGGGCGCTCGCCGAGCAGCGCGAGGAGGTCGTCGAGCCGCTTGCCGAGCTCCTCCACCACGGCCT
>DAOVBF010000076.1 GCA_030673955.1 Deltaproteobacteria bacterium | reverse complement strand
CAGCCCGATCTGCTCCCAAAGATCGCCTCGAACGCCCAGGAGGTGCGTGCGCGGAGTGGAGTCGTGATCGCCGTGGTCGAGGAGGGAGAGACGAGGGCGCGGGGCTTCGCGGACGAGATCATCGAAGTCCCGAGCGCGCCGGATCCGCTCTCCGCGGTAGTGGCCAGCGTCCCGCTACAGATCCTGTCCTATCACATGGCAACGCTGAAGGGCACCGACGTCGACCAGCCTCGCAATCTCGCCAAGAGCGTGACCGTCGAGTAGCGGGACGGGGCATCCGCGGGGTAACTTCGAGCCCCGTGCAGAGCTCGAACCACATCTTCGAGGCGCTGAATCCGGAGCAGCGTCGAGCCGTCGAGCACACCGACGGCCCGCTGCTGGTCCTGGCCGGCGCTGGCAGCGGCAAGACGCGCACACTGACCCACCGCGTTGCACACCTGATTGCCAGCGGAAAGGCCCACCCGAGCGAGATACTCGCAGTCACCTTCACGAACAAGGCCGCACGTGAGATGCGCGAGCGCGTGGCGCGCTTGCTCGCCGATAGCGCCCCCGGGGTGTGGGTCTCCACCTTCCACTCCGCGTGCGTACGCATCCTGCGCCGCGAGATCGCCCACCTCGGCTATGAGCGAAGCTTCGTAATCTACGACGAAGCGGACTCTCTGGCCGCCACGCGGCGCGTGCTCCGCGCGCTGCAAATCGATGAGAGAACGTACGCACCGCGCGCTGTACGGAACCAGATCGACTGTCTCAAGAACCGGGGCCTCCTCCCCGCCGACCTCGCCGCTGAGGACACGCTGGATTCGCGGCGCCTCGCAGAGATCTATCAGCGCTACCAGACCGAGCTGCGCCGTGCCAACGCCCTCGATTTCGGAGATCTGATCCTGCTCACGGTGCGGCTCTTCGAGAATCATCCCGGTGTTTTGGCCGATTACCAGCGGCGCTGGCGCTACATCCTGGTCGACGAGTACCAGGACACCAACCCCGTACAGTACCGCCTGCTGCGCCTGCTCTCCGCCGTGCACCGAAACCTGTGTGTGGTCGGAGACGAGGATCAGTCCATTTACCGCTTCCGCGAGGCGGACATCCGCAACATCCTCGATTTCGAGAAGGATTTTCCCGGCGCGCGGGTCGTCCGGCTGGAGCGGAACTACCGGTCGACGCAGCAAATCCTCGACGCCGCCACGGCCGTCGTCTCCAACAACGTGGAGCGAAAAGGAAAGCATCTCTTCACCGAGCGCACAGTTGGCGAGCCGGTTCGTTTCTTCGCGGCCGCAGACGAGCGGGGCGAGGCCGGCTACGTGGTCGGGGAGGTGCTGAAGCACCTCGACTCCGGCGGATCCCTGCGCAACCTCGCGGTGTTCTATCGGACCCACGCCCAATCCAGACCGTTGGAGGAGGAAATCCTCAAGTACAACCTTCCCTACTCCGTCGTGGGGGGCACGCGCTTCTACGGCCGCGCGGAGGTCAAAGACGCGCTCGCCTACCTGCGGGTCATGCGTAACCCGGAAGACACCGAGAGCCTGCTCCGGATCATCAACACGCCGGCCCGAGGGATCGGGCGGACCAGCATCGACCGCTTTCTAGCGCTGGCGGAGCAGAGACAGACGAGCCTCTACCAGGCCATCGTGCACGCGCGCGACGAAGGCCGCCTGAGCGGCGCCGCCATCAAGCGTACCACCGCCTTCCTCGCGCTCTTGGACGAGCTCTCGAGCCTCGACCCGGGCGGCTCCATCGCGCAACTCCTCGCGCGCGTGCTCGATCGGACCGGCTACCTGGAGGCGCTGGAGCGACAGAGCAGCGTGGAGGCTGAGGCGAGGCTCGAGAACCTCCGGGAGCTCGTCTCCGCGGCGGAGGAGTTCGAGCGCGTGAACCGCGAGGGCGGCCTCGAGGCGTTCGATCAGCCGGAAGAGCTCCCGGAGGGCCATACGCTTCTGGATCTCTTTCTGGAGCAGGTCACTTTGCTTTCGGAGGCAGATGAGCTCCGGGAAGAGGACGACCGGTTGACGATCATGACGGTGCACGTCGCCAAAGGCCTCGAGTTCCCCATCGTGTTCATGGTCGGACTGGAGGAGGGCCTGTTTCCGCACCTCGCCTCGCTTTCGGATCCCTCCGCCCTCGAGGAGGAACGCAGGCTCTGTTACGTGGGGATGACGCGTGCGCAGGACCAGCTATACCTGACGAACGCCACCATGCGCCGCATGTTCGGAGCGGTCCGCTACAACCCGCCGAGCCGCTTCCTCCAGGAGATCCCGGCCGAATTCGGGGAGAGCCGAGAGATCCGGGATCCGAGCGGAGTGCCGGCCGCGCCGCTGGGCCCCCCATCCGGCCCAACCATCGACTGGAACGAGGGACAGTGGGAAGGCGACGAGCTGCCACCGCTTCAGCCGGACAGCCAGGTCGAGCATCCGATCTTCGGAGCGGGTACCATCCTGGAGGTCATCGGCTCCGGCAAGAGCGCCAAGCTCCGGATCCGCTTCGGGGCCGCGGGACTGAAGACGATCGTGCTCCGTTACGCGCAGCTGCGGCTACTTTCGTCTTAGACTTCGGGCGAGGAGGGATACGCTGTTCGCACTTGAAGACGCTGGGGACGAGGAGCTCTCGACACAACACTTGCGACTGCGCTTACCCCGGCGTTCGGACGTGGGCGCCCTCGATGAGGCCATCCAGGAGACGCTGCCGGATCTGGTTCGGTGGTTGCCCTGGGCCCGACCCAACCACACGCGACAGGACACGCGACTCTATCTTCGCGGCGCACGCCTCGCGCGGTCGAAACGACGGGCCTTCGAGTTTCTGATGGAGGACATCCAAAGCGGAGCAGTGCTCGGAATCACGAGCCTGCATCGGATCGACTGGGCACGACGCTGCGCGGGCCTGGGCTACTGGATCCGTCGCTCCGCATGGGGGAAGGGCGCCGCGACGGAGGCCACCTACGCCGTGATCGAGTATGCGTTCCACGACCTCGCCCTCAACCGCCTGGAGGTGCACGTCGCTCCAGAAAACCTGGCCAGTCTCCGCGTGGCAGAGAAGCTGGGCTTTCAGCGGGAGGGAATCGCGCGCGAGGCGGAGCTCATTAACGGACAGTACTCAGACCACGTGCAGTACAGTCTCCTGCGCTCGGACTTGTCCGAGCTGCCCGGAGGGGTGCCGTGAGCTTGCGCTACGCCCTCGTTACAGACCGCGGAAAGGAGCGGGAGAACAACGAGGATGCCGCGCTCGCGGTGCCAGAGCTGGGGCTCTTCGTGATCGCAGACGGAATGGGGGGACACAGCGGGGGCGAGATCGCCAGCCATGTGGCCATCGATAGCTTGGTTGCTTACATCAAAGGCCATGGTCCCGCACCCCAACTGGAAGACGAGGCGAGGTTGCTCTGCGAGGCCACGCTGGAGGCGAACAACGCGGTCCTCCACGAGGCCGAGCAACGCAGCCTGTTCGGGATGGGAACAACGCTCACGACGCTGCAGATCCGCGACCGGACGGCAACCGTCGCCCACGTGGGCGACACGCGGGCCTGCTTCGTGATCGGTGGAGAGCTCTCCGTGCTCACGCGGGACCACAACCTCGCCTCACTCTTGGTGGATCAGGGCATCATCCGCCGCGAGCAAGCGACATCCCATCCCGAACGACATATGCTGACGCAGGCGGTCGGGACCCATGAAGCTGTCGAGCCGGACGTGATTCAAACTCGCATTCCCCCCGACGCTCGTATCCTGCTCTCGACCGACGGTCTCCATGACGTGGTTCCGGGTGACGAGATTGCCGAACTTGCCGCGGGGGACGAGCTGGAGGCCGCCGCCCAGGCACTCGTCCAGCGGGCCAACGAGTACGGCGGTCCGGACAACGTGACGGTCGTCCTGATCGAACCCTGACCGAAGCGACGCAGCGTGGAGCTTTGACGCCCCAGCATCCCGTCCGGTCTTCGTCCGGAAATACGGATTGCCTAAAGCGAGCCTTTCGCGACCGCGAGGTACTCGAGGTCCCGGAAGCGGTCATCGAGGTCCATGCCCACGCCAACCACCCAGCCCTCCTTCAGCTCGAAGCCGACGTAGTCGATGGCGATCTTCAGCTCACGCTGAGGGTCCTTCCTCACGAGCACCGCTGCGCGCAGCGTACGGGGCTCACCTCCCCACACCAGGCTCGCCACGGCCTCGAGCGTCCGGCCCTCATCTGCGACGTCATCGACGATGAGCACCTCCCGGCCTTTGAACCGGGACGGATTCATGGGCTCGACCTGAACCGGCACCAGATTCGAGCCCCGCGTTCGGGACGCGCGCAGGAAAACAACCTCGGGACGCACGCTCTGCGCTGCGAGCCGCTTTACGAGCTCCCCCGCGAATCTGCGGGCCCCCTCCGCGATCACGACAAAGACCGGCGAACGGCCGGCGTAGTCGCGGAGCATACGCTCGGCGAGCGCGTCGATGCGTGCCCGCACCTCCTCTGCGGAGTGGATCTCGCGGAGCGCCACGTTGCGCGGGTCCTGGGGCGCCGACATGGGCCGCATGCTAATGCATCGCCAGGAGCGTTCCAAGCCGGGCAAGGCGCTTCGCGCAGCGCCATGCGGCCCGCCGGAAACCGGGTCCGCCCCGCAGGCCGAGAACGCGTAAGACCGACTTTGCCGACCGGTAAAGCGCTAGAATCGGTCTGATCGGAGACGTAAGCATGCCGAGTAGCCCTGCACCTGCCGCAACCGTGATGCTGCTGCGGGACGGCTGCGTCTCTCCCGAGGTCCTGATGCTCGAACGGCACGCGAAGAGCGAGGTTCTCCCGACTTGGTCTGTGTTTCCCGGCGGGCGCGTCGAGGACCATGATCACGCGCTCGCACCGCGGCTGGGCGGTTTCTCCGACCACCAGTCGCGTCACAAGTTAATGTACCTGGATCCCGAGGCGGTGTCGGGCTTCTTTGTGGCAGCCATCCGCGAGACCTTCGAGGAGGCGGGAGTTCTGCTGGTGCGGAGACGCGGGGCATCCGGCTTACTCCATCCCGATGAGGTGGCGCCGCTCCTCGGCCACCGGCTCGAGGTGCAGAGCGGTCGGCTGGCCTTTCCGGAGCTGATCGAGAACGAGAACCTGGAACTCGCCGCCGAGTGCCTGACGGTACACGGTCACTGGATTACGCCCGAGGCAGCGCCGCGGCGCTTCGATACGCTTTTCTTCACTGCCCTGACCCCATCCGGCCAGCTTGCACACCACGATGGCGTCGAGGCATCAGCGCATTTCTGGATCCGACCCGAGGATGCGTTGGACCAGCGGCGCCGTGGCGAACGCCAGATCATCTTCCCAACCGCCTGCAACCTCGAGACACTCACGGGCTTTCCGAGCGCGGAGCAGGCGCTCGAGGCGTCGCGGAAACGGCCCGTTGTACCGGTGCAGGCCGTGCCTGTGGAACGCGATGGCCGGCTCAAGCTTGTGATTCCGAGCGAGGCCGGCTATTCCAGCACCGAAGATGATGTCCTGGTGGAGGCCGTGCGAAAGCCGTAGCTACGCACCCGGGATCCGAGGGGCTTTCGGGCGGACCAGCGGGCAAGTTCTCTAAACTGGCGTTGATGCACGAGATCATCGTACTCGGAGGGTACGGCCGCGTTGGGCGGCACTGCGTGAGCGAGCTGGTGGAGACCACGCGCGCGCGGGTCGTGGTGGCAGGCCGAAGTATCCAGCGAGCTGAGCAGGTGGCGTCGGTCTTCGGGGAGCGTGCGCGGCCCGCGTACGCGAACGCTACCGATCCCCGAACGCTCCAGCCGCTCATTCCGGGCGCAGCCGCCGTGCTCGCCTGCTGCGGCCCGTCGACGCAGGCAGTGCTCGAGATCGCTGTCGAGACCCGCGTCCCGTTCATCGGACTGACCGCCACGCTGCCGGAGACGACGAGCGACCTGCGGCCGGACGAGCAAGCCTGGAAGCGGCAGGTCCCGGTCATTCTCAACGCCGGCGCGATTCCCGGCCTGCCCGGCGTGCTGGCCGAACTGCTGACCCGCCGATTCGCAACCCTGCACGAGATTCGCATCGCCTCGACCGGACCCTGGACCGACACGGAGGTCGCGCAGCAGGACCAAAGGGCGCTGCGCCAGACGCCCAGGCCGGAGGGAGAGGCGAATGCCGCGGAGTGGAGCCGGCCCTGGCGAACCCTGCGCTGGCGCTTCCCGGAGCCGATCGGCGTGCGCTGGATGCGACCCGCCCGGTCGCTCGATCTCCACGGCTTCATCGTCTCACACTGCGTCGACCGTCTCGTCTACCTGGAACCCGCGACAGGATTCATCCCGAGCGGCGTCCAGCAGGTCTTGCAGCGAAACCGGGAGTCGGGCTTCGCACTCGTCGCGGAGGCTTATCGCGAGCCAGGTGATCGCGCACCCGAGGAGCGCATCACGCTCCAGGCCCCCGACCTTCTGACCGCGAGCGCGGCCGCCGCGGGCGCGCTCGCG
>DAOVBF010000298.1 GCA_030673955.1 Deltaproteobacteria bacterium | reverse complement strand
CATCGCATAACCGAAATGATCACCAGCGTCGCGGATAAGACCCATCTGCTCTCGCTGAACGCCTCGATCGAGGCCGCTCGTGCGGGCGATGCGGGTCGCGGTTTTTCCGTCGTGGCGGAGGAGATCCGCCAGCTGGCCGAGAGCGCTTCGGGTTCTGCGGAGCAGATCGAGGATCTGATGCGCCAGCTCGAGGAGGAGGCGGCTCGCATCTCGGAGGTGATGCGGGAGATGGGTGCGGGCGCGGGAGGTGGCCGCGAGGACCTCGACAGCATCCAGCGCTCGCTAGAGCGAATTCAGGGCGCTGTGCAGGCAGCGTCTCAGAGGGCGGAGGCGATCTCTCAGCAGGCCGGCGACCGGGTCGGTCAGGCGGAACAGATCGTCCAGGAGTTCGAGGGCATCTCCAAGGTTGCCTCCGAGAACGCCAAGGCGACGGACGAAATGCGTCTGGGGTTAAGCGCCCAGACGGCGGGGATCGAGGAGATGGCGCGTCACGCGGCTCATCTTCTCGACACGTCGGTGGCGCTCGACGAGGTCGTCCGTCGGTTTCGGACGAGTTGAATGCAATGAGTGAAATGGCAGCACCCTGGCTTCGATTCAAGATCGGCGAATCCGCGTTCGCGATTCCGCTCCGCGCCGTGGCAGAGGTAACGAGTGCCGCAACCCCTCGGCTGATCCCTCTGGTTCCGCTGCAGGTGGGAGGCATTCTGAACGTGCGTGGCGAGCCCCTACCCGCAGTCGATGGCGGCGTGCTCCTTTGCAATCAACCGAGTGGAACGCGTCGACACGTTCTCGTGCTCGAACACGAAACGGCACGCATCGGTGTCTTGGTGGGGCACGTATCCCGCATCGAGCGCAGCGTGCCATCGAGCTCCGCCGACGAAGAACTCGATGCGGACTGCATGCACCTGCGCTGGGTGATCGATGGGGATGAGAGATTAGGGCTTGTGGATCCAGAGGCCCTGCTCGAACGAGCAGCCGGGCTTCTAACGGGTCAGCGCTCACAGATGGGAGAAGGACCATGTCAAAGCGCGTTCTGATCACGGATGACGCCGCCTTCATGAGGGAGATGCTTCGCGAGATTCTGACTGATGGCGGCTACGAGATCGTGGCCGAGGCGGCAGATGGAGATGAGGCCCTGGCTCGGTTCCGGGAGCACCGCCCCGACGTGATCACGCTCGACATCGTCATGCCGGGAAAGAGCGGGCTCGACGTGCTCCGCGAGATCACCGCCCTCGATCCGAGTGCGTGCATCGTCATGTGCAGTGCGCTCGGTCAGGAAGCCCTGGTCATGGAGGCGCTGGAGGCCGGCGCGAAGGAGTACATCATCAAACCCTTCAAGCCGGACCAGGTTTTGGGTGCACTGAACGAGGCCTTGCAGAAGTCGGCCGAAGGATAGGCGGAGCGTGGACCTAGAGAAGTACAGGCTGCTTTTCGTCGACGAGGCAACGGAGCACCTGGTCGAGATGTCGCGGGCGCTGTGCGTGCTGGGTGAGGGCGGGCGTCCCGAGGAGCGCGGCGAGGCCATCGATACCCTGTTTCGAATGACCCACTCGATCAAAGGCATGGCGGCCTCGCTCGACTACGACGCAGCCTCCTCGCTGGCTCACGGGCTGGAGGACTGGCTGCAGCCGCTTCGAAGTGAGGGCACGCTCCCCGAAGTCGGCATGCCCCTGCTCTACGAGGCCGTGCGCGCACTCGAACAGATGGTGACCGTCGTCAGTGAGGAGGGCTCGCCGCCGCGTCCGCGTGAGGATTTGCTTGCCCGGCTCGGGGAGCCGCTCGGGCTGAGCGAGGCCATGCCATCTCAGCAGACGCCGGAGGAGCAAGCCGGCGGCGTGGTGCCACCACCGCTTCCGCGCTCGGTCCGGGTTCGCACCCAGGCGATCGATCGCTTTCTGGCGGGGGTGGGGGAGCTGGTTCAACGTCAGTCCTGCCTCGAAGCCCTTCACCGAGCCGCGCCCTTATGGGAGCTGCATCGCGAGTTCGGCGACGAGCTCTATGGCATGGCGCGTGTGTTTCGGGAGCTTCGCCGTGCTGTGATGGACATCCGGCTCACGCCCGTACGACGTGTTCTCGAGCGTTTGCCGCGGGTCGCCGGTGAGCTCGCGCACGGGCTGGGGAAGAAGGTACGTGTGGAGCTGGCGGGGGAGGAAGTCGAGGCGGACCGCGCGGTGCTGGACCACTTGGACGATCCCCTGCTCCATCTGGTGCGCAATGCAGTGGACCACGGGCTCGAGACGCCCGAGGAAAGGAAGCGGGCCAACAAGGACCCGGTGGGTTGCATCCGTCTCAGCGCCTCCGCCGCGAGCGGGCGTCTGCACGTCCGCCTGGAAGAGGACGGGCGAGGCATCGACGTGGAAGCGGTGCGGCGCCGCGCCGTCGATCGCGGGCTGCTCCTGGAGCCGGTTGCCGAGGATCTTCCACCCGAACGGATCTGGGAGCTCATCTTCGAGCCGGGCATCTCGACGCGGGACGAGGTCACCACGGTTTCGGGGCGCGGC
>DAOVBF010000141.1 GCA_030673955.1 Deltaproteobacteria bacterium | reverse complement strand
AACGGTTTGCGTTGCCTGGGCGCGCGCGTTGGGAGCCCAGGCGCGTACGATGTAAGGCGCCGCCCCGGCAGGCTGGCTTGGCAAGCCGACACCCGGGTAGGACGGGGCTCTGCCGCCCGATACCTCGCTAGTCTTAGTCCTGCAGCCAATAAATACGCGCGCGGAGCGTGGCCAACTCGAGCGTTGCAACCGACCGCTCCCGCGCTGGTTCGGGGGGTCCCGCGTAGCCCGGATTTACGAAGAGTGTCTCGCCCCACCGCTCCACCATCGCCTCATGGGTATGACCGTAAACGAGGGCGTGCGGCTCCCACTCCTGCACCACCTGCTCGTAGGCGGGGTGGATTCGCCCGAAGTTGTTGTACCAGTGGCAGAGAAAGATCCGCCTCTCGCCAAAATGAAGCCGAAGGTTCCATGGATAGCGGTGATAGAGCGATTCATCCCCGTTTCCCGCCACTGCCACCACCGGGGCGATCTCCTCCAGCGCAGAAAGCACGGTCTCCGCGCCGATGTCTCCCGCGTGCAGGATGAGCTCCACGGCTGCGCTTTTTAAAACATCGACCACGTCGGGCAGGGTCTCGCCGTGTGTATCGGAGACGATGCCGAGCCGATGAGGACGCACGCGTCAAAAAGGGTACCACGTCCGCGCGAGCTCGAGAAAAGAGGGGACCCAGTGGCATGCTGCCCCCGGATCCCCTCTTCATCTCACCTCTCCGACCCGCGGATCGACGGAGTGGCGCTGGTGATCATCGGAGAGACCGCTTGTCGTTATCGGCTGCTAGCTAGGAAGGAAGCTCCGTCCACCCGCGTTCTCACCCCCCAGCGCCTTTTAATTCTACACGCGTTGGCGACGCGATGTCAACGTGCTCGAGCTTGGCGACGGCCTCCACATGGTGCGTTTGCGGCAACGCATCGAGCAAGAAGAGGCCCGTCAAACGATAGGTCGGACGAAGTCGTGAAATGTCCCGCGCCAATGTCGATGGTTCACACGAGACGTACACAATTCGGGGGGGGCTGAGTTCTCGCAGCGCGTCAATCACGCGTGCGTCACATCCGACGCGCGGCGGATTCAACAGCACGAGATCCGGCTCGAGCCAACCCACCTGCTCCGGTAGCCAGCGCTCGGCGGCGGCTTCGATCACCGATGCACGGGTGTTGTGGCGAGCGTCCCGCGCTGAAGATCCGCGCTCCACCGCGATCACGGTCTTGAAGCTCTGCTCAATCCCCACTGTGTAAAAGCCCACACCCGCGTAAAGCTCCACGGCCAACTCCCCGCTGCCGCACGCTCCGATGACCACCTCGAACCAGCGGTCCCACAGGGTCCGATTCGCCTGAAAGAAAGCACCCGGGCTAATGTCGAGGCGTCGGCCCGCCACTTCGACCTCCTTGCCGTAACCGCAGATCTCGATTTCCCCACGACCCCTCGGGGGCTTCTCCCGCAGTCTCACGAGCTTCCGCTGGGTCTCCGCATCCAGCACGAGACAGCGCTCGATGTCGACAACCTCGTGGGAGTGCCACGCTCGGAAACCAACCTGTCCACGAGCGTGGGCAACGCGCGCTCGGGAGCGGTAACCCAGGGCCGCAGGTGAGCGAACGAACTCGACGGACGGGAGCTCCTGCACTCTCCCGATTCGGCCAAGCGCCTCCCGCAAAATGGCGATGCGCCCCGCCTCCTGCCCCGCTTCGTCCAGATGCAGCCAACGACAGCCACCACAGCGACCAAAGTACGGGCAGGGGGACTCGCGTCGATGGGGCCCCGGCTCCAGCACGTCAAGCAGCTCGCCGCGGGCATAGCGGGGGCGGACGCGGACCAGCTCAGCACGAATCCGATCTCCAGGGGCCGTGTAGGGAACGAAAACAACACACCCTTCGAGCCGGCCGACGCCGTCACCCTGAGCCGCGAGCGATTCGATTCTGAGCTCGACCCTGGACCCGACCTCGGGCCTCACGGCTCCAGCTGCAGACGCTTCCGTGCCATCCCGACCCGCAGTTCTACGGTCCCGGGATCGATACGGTGGATCAAGGCACCCTGAACGATATCGCCCTCCCGGACCGCGAGGTTCCGGGCCTGATCCACGATCATTGTGGCCCGCCGTCGGCTGGGATCGGGGTGCCAACGCACGCTCTCGAGCACGAGGTCGGGGAAGTCCGGTGTAATGACCAAAGGCTCGTCACCGGCCTCGGGCCGCTCGCCGCTGCGAGGAGCAACCGTCTGTACCCTCGTCACCGGCTCGAACGGCTCGAGGAACGGGTTGGACTCCGGGCGGCGAGACTCGGGCTGCTTCGGCTTCTCGGCGGACGCCACGACCCGACGCGACGCGGCAGTCGCTTCTTTGGGAGGCTTCTCCCGCCTGGCTGTCTTCCGCTGACTCGGCTTGGGCGGCGACTTCAGAGCCGTCTCAGGAGTTGCAGCCGCGCTTTCGGGTGCTGCCGGGGGGGCCTCCAGGGCGGGAGTCTTTGCTTGCGCCGTGCTTGCGAGAGCCGCACGAGTCTTCGCGCGTGCTGAACTCGGCGAGAGTGGCGTGCGCGCTGGCTCGGGCGACCGAGTGGCATCCGCGGGCTCGCTTGAAGGCTGCGCAATCACTGACATGCTCTCCTCGGACGGGCGCGAGGTCTGCGGTGCAGCGCGCGCGCCGGGTCGCGACGCCGTTCTCGGCCGTGCCCGCGTCTGGGCCACACGCTGCGTCGTCGGCGATTCGGGCCGGAGCACCTGCGCCTTGGGCTGGGGGTCCGAGGGCGCGGGTGAGACCGAAGCCGGCCACGCTCTCTCGACCAGGGCTCGCCAATCCCCGTGCAGGAAGACGAGCGCACCGACACCCGCGGCGCTCAGGAAAATGATGCCGAGCAGGGCCATCCGAGTGATGGAGGTGCGTCGGGGCGGCGGGACGTAGAGGTCCTCGGCTATGGACTCCCGGAGATCCTTCGTCCGGTCCGTCCTCTCGCGATCCCGCTGCAGCTTCCGGAGTGCGTCGAGGATGGTGCTCACGAGCCCTCTTTCTCCCAGGTCAGGCGCGGCGCTTCGTAATGTAATGCCTGGTAGAGCGCAATGAGCGAGTCCGGCCCGACCTCTCCCGTCTGCTCGAGCGCGTGCTCCGTTTGAAAGCGCCGGATGGCTCCCGCCGTGTGGGCGTCGAAGTCCCCGGAGGCGTCCCCTCGCTGCAGGTAGCCGAGGTCCGTCAGTCTTGCCTGCAGCCAGCGCACCGCACTCCCGTTCATGCCGGGTGCGAGCGCCGGCAGCGACTCGAAGTTCGTCCACAGGAAGAACGTCCGACCGGTCCACAGGCGATCCAGATCCACGGAGGAGACCTGGAAGCTCCGCGGTCCCAGGGCGAGGAGCGCCTGGCCATCCCCCTCGAGACCCAGGACGGCCGCGTAGCGTCGCTCCCCCAGCGAGAGCGAGAGCTCGAGGATCGCCGGGAGATTGACGCGCTCGAGCTGGGTCTTTGTGCTTCGCGTCGCAAAGACGCGCAACGAGGAGAACTCACTGACCACGCCAGCAAAGAGGTTCGGGTCAATCTCCTGCTCGAGCGACGCGCTGTAGCCCCATACATTGACGAGCGCGTCAAGAGCAGCCGCGGCGCTGCTTCGGGAGCTCTCGACGACCAGGAACCGCTCCAGATCCTGGGCAGTGCTCACCGTTTGGAAAGAAACCGGCGCCGGGGCCGTCGCCTCGCCCACCCGAGAGGCATTGCTCGCCACGGGCGGAAGCGCCGGCGGGCCTGCGTCACGCACCGGATCCCAGGCGGTGTAGAGGAGACCCAGCACCAGCCCTCCGAGCATGAGTATCGCCGCGACGCCCGCGGGCAGGCCCAGGGTCGCGTACCCCATGCGCGGCCTCGAGAGGGGCAGCTCCTTGGCCGCCTCTCGCACAAGCCGCGCGTCAATGCAACGCGTGCCGCATGAGTAGCCGGCGAGGAGCGCGCGGTCTGCAACGGCGTTGATCAGCCGAGGCACCCCGAGCGATGCGCGGTAGACGGCCCGCACCGCTCCCGGCGTGAAGAGATCCGGCTCCCGAAGCCCGGCAACCCTCAGACGATGATCCAGGTAGTCCCCCACCTCCTTCCGGTCGAGCGGGTGCAGGCTCCAGCGCACGGTGACGCGCTGACGGAGCTGGCGCATGTCGGCGCGCGATAGGTTGTCCTCGAGCTCCGGCTGGCCGATCAGCACGATCTGGATCAGCTTCTCCCGCTCGGTTTCGAGGTTTGATACCAGGCGGATCTGCTCCAACACCTCGGGCTCGAGGTTCTGCGCTTCGTCGATCACGAGCACGGCGCGCCGCCCGGCGGCTTTTCGCTCGAGCAGAAAGCGGTTTAGCTGATCGACCAGCTCGGAACGGCTCCGCAGGTCGGAGGGAAGCCCAAACTCACGGCTGATCGCCGCCAGAAGCTCGAGCTCGCTCCCACTCGGGTTGAAGATGAAGGCGATCTCCACCTCGGGGCCCACCCGCTGCAGCAGCGTTCGGCACAGGGTGGTCTTCCCGGTCCCGACGTGGCCGATCACCTGGATGAAGCCCTCTCCCTCCTCGATGCCGTAC
>DAOVBF010000278.1 GCA_030673955.1 Deltaproteobacteria bacterium | reverse complement strand
GACGACGGCGTACGATCGGATCTCTGCGGTTCAGCCCGAGTGCGAGGGCCTCCCTGAAGAGCATCTCTTCGTCCGCGGCCATCTGGATCTGCTGGACGAGCTCCTCGGGTCGGGGTGGTTTTCGCATGCGGTCGGTCCATGCCCTGCGCAGTTCCGTAACCTGCGCTGCAGAGATCTGGATCTGCGTTGGCTCTGCGCCACCCACGGCGTCCTCGGCTCGCGATGCCAGGCCTCTGTCCGCCGCGTAAAGAACGGCGCCGAGTGCCAAGAAGTGAAGGACGGGCTGCCTGATCGCGCCCCGGACGCGTGAGCGAACCGCTCGCTCCCCGGTCGGGTTCCTCACGCCCATCATGAGCCTCTCCCCTCCTGAGGCGGCGGGTTTCCCGACGAGGAGTTCGCTGATTTCGCCGCGGGTCTGTACCAGATGGGCGAGCTCCACGCGCGTTCCTGGATCGTCTCCCGGTGTGACGGATCACAGCAGGGCTCGAAACCCTCGCGGATCGAGTCCGGATTCCGGCAATCGATGCCATGAGCGACGCAGATCCGTGTGCTCCAGCGGCACGTCGGGTTCTCGAGCACCCGGGCGTAATAGAAAGCTCGCTCGGCCCGATCGAAATCGGGGTCGGTCCATACGACGCACAGGCTGTCGAAGCCGCGACCCACGGGCTCGCACGTGTCGAGATCGACGTGTGCGCCGTTTGTCGGGTTGCCAGCGACATCGTAGACGCGTTCCCGGGGCGCTCCGTTCTCGAGCCACCCCTTGATGATCTGAATGCGCTGGAGCGGCATGCCCGGCCGACCGGGAACGCCGGCGTCGCGCAACGCCGAGACCGCGAACGTGGGACCCCCATACGGAAGTGGAGCAGGGGGGCGCGGCAGGTCGGCTCCCATCGGTACCCCCGACCCATATCCGACCTCGGCGAAGGAATGTCGCTCGCAAAGGTCGGCTGGGTAATTCCAGCCGCCGAAGAATCGCAGAACGAAACGGGGTCCACTGGTCCCGTAGGCTTCGCGGCGGCGCATAGCTGCGAACAGGGCGTCGCGCGAGTTCTCCTCAGCCCACAGCACGGCGAGCCCTCCCGGGTTGAAGTCGACTGCGTCGGGCAGTCCTTGCGGGATCTCATCGCGCGCTGGTGTCCCGGCTCCGCCGTGGCCCGGATACGTCTCGTCTTCGGCCACCGCACCTGGCGTCCCGAGGTGCGTGTCCGTGCTGGCCAAAAGGCCAAACTTGAATGGATTCACCCCGAGCTTCTCCTCCTGGACGAGGCCCTCCTTGAGTGCGTTGCGCGTGAAGCTCATCGCGGGCGGTGGCTTGGCCAGCCAGCTCACGTACCTGCCGCTGAAGTTGCTCATCGCGAGCTTCTCGAACCCGCAGAGCTCATCCTCCGTGTCGAGGCCCGGCATGCACTCGGAGTCACCCTTGTGCTGCATGATCTCGACCAGAACCTCGAACTTCGCGCGAGCTCGGGCCTCCTCGGCTGTGATCGCGCTGTCGCCGGGGCGAAGCGTCTGGAACATCCGTCCTCCACTCAGGTTCGAGTTGTGAGGAATGATGAGAAAGTCGCAGCCGTGCTCCGCCTCGAGGCACTCGGCCTGTAGCTGTTCCCATAGCCGCCGCGGCTGCGGAGCCTCGAAGTAGGTGATCGGCAGCTCCGGGACGACCTGATTCCGGAAGATGACGTTGCGGTGGATGTTGTTGCTGCCCGGTGACCCGGTCCACTCGTACCCCACGAAGGTCGTGAACTCGCACGCTGCGGTTCGGTCGTGAGCCTCCTCCGCCGCTTCCTGAATCTCCTTCCAGGGGTTTTTGGCGGCACTACGGCAGTGGATGCCGCCGGGCCCACACCAGTCGAACCGCGATGGAGTCTCGAAATAGTTTGCCTTCGTGTTCATCACGAAGAAGGCAGCACGCGGCCAGCGTCGATAGATCCTGCAGGTAAGCGCGTCGTGACCGGGCAGCCCCGGCGTCTGGCAGATCTGCGCCTCGCCCAGCATCTCAGCGTGATCGGTTACAGCGGCGAAGTCGAGCGGCCGCGCGAGCTGGATGCTTCGGAGGGCGTGGCCCTCGGGAGCGTAGGGTTGCACCCCGAGCCGCTCTCCCCGTGCGAAGCGGTAGGCGTGGCGCGGCCTGTTTCGAGTGCCCTGTGTGCTCGCGTCGAGGGAGAAGGTCGTGTGGACATGGAGATCGCCAAAGTAGGGGTTGCGCAGGGGGGCATGGTCGGCGCAGGGCTCGCGCCGCTCCGTCACCTCGTGGAACGGAGAACCGCCGGCGGCGGTAAGCCACAGGGCGGAGAAGGCCCAGGCGGTGGCCTTCCAAATGCGTCCAGTTGCGGGGCCCACGGAGTGCCTTCCCCTTCCCCACGGGTTGGTACAAGAAGGCCCGGAGGCTGGCCGCAGCTCGTGCAAGTCGAAAGCCTCTCAGCGGTCGTCGAGTCAATCGAGCGTCGCCGTCAGCGCAGCGACGCCGGCGAGCATACTACCGAGCGTTCGGCCCGCGGCCAAGCCCGCTCCTCCCCCGCGCATCTCAGGCCAGGGACGCCCGGGTGTCACTGCATCTCGACTATAACCTCGACCTGCAGATCTCCGATATTGGAGTCCAGGAAGTGCGCTGAACCCTTCAGTATGAGCCCGGTCACCACACCGCTCGCGATGTCGCTGCAGCTGCTCCGAACCCCCGTGAGAATGCGACCTCCGACCGTTCTCCCCGTATTGGCATTCGCATCGA
>DAOVBF010000041.1 GCA_030673955.1 Deltaproteobacteria bacterium | reverse complement strand
TGCGAGCGATCTCGCCCACCGCGCGACGCTCGGTTCCCTTGAAGAGCATATGCTCGAAGACATGGGCCATACCGCCCTCGGAGGAACGCTCGTCCGCGCTGCCCACGCGAACCCAGACGTTGAGCGCCACCACCGGCGTCGAGTGATCCTCTACGAGCAGGACTTTGAGACCGTTCTCCAGCGTTGTGCGCAAAAGGCCCTCCCGGTGTGTCGCAAGAACCGTTGCCGGCCCGGGGCTCCAGGTGCAGGAGGTCAGCATCCAGACGCTTAGGAAGAGCCCGAGCAAGCGGAACATGGTGCCCCTTTGACTTTGCCTCAGTGCGACCGGCGCGCATAAGATAGGTGGCGTGAGCGCGCCCACAAGCTCGGCGGACCTCGGCGTCTATGTCCATGTTCCCTTTTGCGAGCGCGTGTGTCCCTATTGTGATTTTGCGGTCGACGCCGTCGGCCGGCTCGAGCCGGCTCTGGAGCGAGCCTACGTCGAGCTCCTGCTTCGGGAGTTGGAAGTCACGCGCGCCGCCCTCGCCAACCGCCTCGAGACGCGCGTGCTGGCTACGGTGTATTTCGGCGGGGGCACCCCGTCGCTGCTCCAGGCGGCCTCCATCGAGCGCTTGTTAGGAGCCTTCTCCGCGGCTTTCCGTGGACCTCCTGACGAGGTGACGCTCGAGCTGAACCCGGGGATCCTCGAATGCCGACGTGTCCCCGAATACCGCGCGACGGGGGTGACGCGCCTCTCGGTCGGCCTGCAATCGCTCCACGACACGACCCTGAAGAGGCTGGGACGCGCTCACAAAGCCGCCGAGGCGCTGCGTGGTCTCGAGGCCTGCCTAGCCGTGGGCTTCCCGTCCCTTTCTGCCGATCTCATTTACGCTGCGCCGGACCAGAGTGAAGACGAGCTCTTGCGCGATCTAGAGCGCGTAATCGACCTCGGGATTCCCCACGTGTCCGCCTATGCGCTCACCCTCGAACCCGGCACGCCGTTCGCGCGTGCGCACGCGCGGGGCCGTCTGCGTCTGCCGAGCGAGGATGAGTCGGTTCGCATGGGACGTCTGCTACGAGCGCGGCTTGCCGCGGCGGGCTACGCGCAGTACGAGATCTCGAACTTCGCGAGACCCGGACACCGCTCTCGGCACAACCAGCGTTACTGGTGCCGCGAGGACGTGCTGGGGCTCGGGGTCTCCGCCGCGAGCTTGCTGGGCGAGCTGCGCTTCCAGAATCTGAGGGCGCGGCGGGCCTGGCAGTCGGCCCTGGAGGCCGGCCGCCGGCCGCTGGCCGAAGCGGAGAGCCTGTCGGAGGAGGATGCGCGGCGCGAGACGCTCTACCTCGGGTTCCGGCGGCTCGACGGGGTCTCGCGTGCGGACTATCGACGCCGCTTCGGTGCCTCTCCCGAGCTCCACTTCGGTGCCGAGCTCGAGGCACTCCGGAGCCTCGGGCTCGTGTGTGAAAGCGCCAGTCACCTGCGTCTAACCGAGCGGGGAATCCTTTTTGCCGACGAGGTCTTCCTGCGCTTCGTGGGGCGTTGACACTCCACGCGCTCCCTGGCTAGCTTCCACTTGCAACCTGGCTTGGGAGTTTCGGGCCGTGGCACGCAGAGCAAAGTCTCCGACTTCATTGTCCGGCCTCGCCGAGCTGCCGCCGCGCATGTGCGAGGTCGCACTCAGCGTGCTCGAGGAGTACATCGAGACCGCGCTGCCCGTGGCCTCGGCATCGGTCGCGCGCCGTTCGGTGATGTCCGTCTCTCCAGCCACGGTGCGCGCGACGATGGCGGAGCTCACGGACCTGGGTTTGCTCTCCCAGCCACACAGCTCTGCGGGTCGCGTTCCCACAGACCGAGCGTTCCGGCTGTATGTGGATCACCTGATGGGGGATGCCTCGCGGATGGACATCGTACCCTCCGACGTGGGCCGCGACCTCGCGAAGCCCGCGGGTGATGTCGAGGAGTTCATACGCCACGCGGCCGATCTGCTTTCGGAGGCAACCGGGCAGCTCGGCTTCTTCCTCTCGGCTGCGCCGGACCAGGTCCCCCTGCAGCACGTGCACTTCGTACGCGTATCGACCGAGCGGGTCACGGTCCTACTCGTCATGGCAGGGGGAGGGGTTCAGACCCTGATTATCGAGGAGCGTGACTCCGATCAGCGTACACTCGACGACGCATCGACCCGACTCTCCGAGCTGGTAGCCGGCTGTACGCTGGGCGAGGCACGGGCTCGCCTGGCATCCACGATCGAGTGGGAACGCGAGCAGAGCGATGCCCTATGGCGTAAAGCCTTCTCACTGGGGCGCGCCGGTCTGGCGGTGGGGGCCGAGGCGGAACTCTACGTTGGTGACAAGAACCCCTTGCTCTCTCACCCCGAGTTTTCGGATGCGCATCTCTTGCGGAAGGTGCTCTGCGCGCTCGAAGAGAAGCAGCGGGTGATGAGGCTCTTGGACAAGATCATCCAGGCCGATGTACTGAGCGTGGTGATTGGCAGTGAGCTAGAGGATCCGAGCATCCAGGAATGCGCCATTGTCACCGCCCCGCTCGGGGATCCTCCCGCGTACGGTGGGCTCGGCGTGATCGGCCCCGTACGCATGCGCTACGATCGTGTGATCCCCGTCGTGCGGTACGTGTCGGAGCAAGTCACTCACTGTATCTCCTGACCCCGATCGGAGGATCGAGGATGTCGAAGGCCAAGGGACCCAAGGTGGAAGTGCCCGAGGAGCTGGCAGCCGAGCTGGAGGAGGCGGGGACCGGTGCCCCGGAGGAGCAACGACCCGGCGCCGGTCCGGATGGCGATGCCGAGGCCGCGACCGGCCCTCGGGACGAGGGCGCGGCGGCGGCTCCCGCCGAAGGCGAAGAGCCGGAGCAGACGCCGCCCGAAGAGCCGCCGCTCGAGGTGCAGCTCGAAGACACGAAAGACCGCTACCTCCGGCTGGCGGCCGAGTTCGAGAATTACAAACGCCGGACGCTCAAGGAACGTCAGGACCTGTACAACTACGCCACCGAGAATCTCATCAAGGAGCTGCTCCCGACGGTCGATAACTTGGAACGCGCGCTCGAGCATGCGCGTCAGACTGAAGAGGGAGGCGACGTCGACAAATTTCTGGAGGGAGTAGAGCTTACCTACCGGTCTCTGATGCAGGTCCTTGAGAAGTCCGGGGTGCAGGTGGTGGAGGGACAAGACTCACCTTTTGACCCCCAGGTTCAGGAAGCGATACGACAGATTCCCAGAGAGGGATGCGCACCGGGGACGGTGGTCGAGATCTACCAGCGGGGATATCTGCTCAAGGACCGGCTGCTGCGGCCAGCGCTCGTCGCTGTTTCGAGTCGGCACGAGGAGGACTCGGAGTAGCGCGTCCCCCCAGTCCCCCCACGGCGTCCGGGTGTGGAGCGAGTGGGAAAAGTCATCGGTATAGATCTGGGGACGACAAATAGCTGCGTTGCGATCATCGACCGCGGAGAGCCGGTGGTCATCGCGAACAGCGAGGGCAGTCGGACCACCCCATCGATCGTTGCTTTCAACGACTCGGGCGAGAAGCTCGTCGGACAGATCGCCAAGCGGCAGGCGGTCACCAATCCACACAATACCGTCTACGCGGTCAAGCGACTCATCGGGCGACGTTTTGACGACCCGAACGTCGAGCGCTTCCGGGAGGTGTCTCCCTTCGAAATATGCGCTGCCGAGAACGGCGATGCCTGGGTTCGCGCGCAGGACAAGCTCTGCAGCCCCGAAGAAATCTCCGCGGTGATCTTGAAACGCATGCGGGACACCGCACAGGATTTCTTGGGCGAAGAGGTTGCAGATGCAGTGATCACGGTCCCCGCCTACTTCAACGACGCCCAGCGCCAGGCGACGAAGGACGCGGGACGCATCGCGGGGCTCAACGTGCTGCGGATCATAAACGAGCCCACGGCAGCCGCGCTCGCGTACGGCCTGGAGCAAGGTGAAACCGGCGTGATCGCCGTGTTCGACCTGGGCGGGGGCACGTTCGATATCTCGATCCTGCGCATCGGGGAGGGCGTCTTCGAGGTGCTCGCGACGCACGGCGACACCTACCTCGGCGGGGAGGACTTCGACGAGGTCTTGGTGAATCATCTCGCGGAGGAATTCGCAGCGGCCAACGGCGTTGACCCGCGCGAGGATCCCATGGCGTTGCAGCGGCTCAAGGAGGGTGCGGAGCGGGCGAAACAGGAGCTCTCCTCCTCCGAGGAGACCGACGTCAATCTGCCCTTTATTGCGGCTGACGAGAGTGGTCCGAAGCACCTCACCGAGGTCCTCGCACGGGAGAAGCTGGAGGGGCTCGTGGAGCCGCTCATCGAGCGGCTCGAGGGCCCGTTTCGAGCCGCGCTCGAGGACGCGGAGCTCGAAGTCGAGCAGATCGACCATGTGGTACTCGTGGGCGGGATGACGCGCATGCCCCGCGTGATTCGCAAGGTCGAGGAGATCATGGGCAAGAAGCCCGCGAAGGGGGTCAATCCCGATGAGGTGGTTGCCATCGGCGCGGCCATCCAGGGCAGTGTGCTCGTGGGCGAGAAGAGCGACGTGCTGCTCCTGGATGTGACACCGCTCTCGCTGGGTGTGGAGACCCAGGGCGGAGTGATGACGAAGATCATTCCCCGCAACACGACCGTCCCGACGCGCAGAAGCCAGATTTTCTCCACAACCGAGGATAGCCAGAACCTGGTACGGATTCATGTCGTCCAGGGCGAGCGCGAAATGGCCGAAGACAACCAGAGCCTGGGGCGCTTCGAGCTGATTGGGATTCCGCCCGCGCCGCGGGGCGTCCCACAGATCGAGGTCTCGTTTGACATCGATGCGGACGGGATTCTGAGTGTATCGGCGAAGGATCTCGGAACCGGCCGCACGCAGGAGATCCGGGTCGCCGCCAGCGGGGGGCTCTCCCAGGAGGCTGTGGACCAGCTCGTCGGAGAAGCGGAGGGGCACGCCGAGGCGGACGCCCAGCGCCGCGAGCACGTGGAGCTCTGCAACACCGGCGAGGGTCTGGTCTATTCCGTCGAGCAGACGCTCGAGGAATACGGGGAGCAGCTTGCCGAGAGCGAGCAGGAGGAGATTCGCGAAAGCCTCACGCGCGCTCGCCGGGCCCTGGAGAGCAAGGACCCCGCCGAGCTCCGCGAGGCGGTGGAGGACCTCCAGGAGCTGGCCTATCGCATGACGGAGGCCATGTACGAGCGCCTCAGCCAGGACGACGCGTAGGCTGAGCGCGGGCCGCGTAACGGTGCACGGAGGGCCGGCCGACCCCGCGGGCTTGACTGGGGCTCCGGCGGGATGAGTTTTGCTAGCCTAGGCGCGCGTTTTGCCTGGGAGTCGAGCGAGCGGCGTGAAGCGGGATTATTACGAGATTCTGGGGGTCGAGCGGGCTGCCCCGCCCGAGGAGATGAAGCAGGCGTACCGCAAGGTCGCCCACCGCTACCACCCGGACAAGAACCCCGACGATCCTGATGCTGAAGCGCGCTTCAAGGAAGCTTCCGAGGCGTATGCGGTGCTCTCCGATCCCGAGAAGCGTGCCGCCTACGACCGTCTCGGCCATGCAGCGTTCTCCGGCGCTGCGGGTGCCGATCCCTTCGCCGGCTTTGACCCCTTCTCGAGCTTCTCGGACCTGTTCAGTGAGTTCTTCGGCGGCGACATTTTCGGCCGGGGCCGCCGGAGCACGCGCGGCGGTCGTCGAGGGGCGGATCTGCGCTACGACTTGGAGGTGGACTTCGACGTTGCAGCGCTAGGCGGGGAGCAGTCGCTCCAGGTCCCGAAGCACCGCACCTGTGAGGAGTGCGGTGGTCTCGGCGGGGAGCGCGACCTCTGCCCGCGCTGCGGAGGCCACGGCCAGGTCCACCTGCAACAGGGCTTCTTCCGGATCAGCCGCACATGCGACAGCTGTGGTGGCCTGGGCCAGAGACTGAAACGGGCCTGTTCCGGCTGCCGGGGAAGGGGACGCGTCGAAATCGTTCAGAAAATCGGCGTCCGGATTCCGAGCGGCGTCGACACCGGGACTCGTTTGCGCCTCTCCGGGGAGGGAGAGGCGGGCTACGATGGGGGCCCGCCGGGCGACCTGTACGTTGTGATCAAGGTGCGGGAGCACCCGCTCTTTGAACGCCAGGGGACCGACCTGCTCTGCGAGGTGCCGATCTCGATCGCGCAGGCCGCATTGGGATGTGATGTGGAGGTGCCCTCGCTCGAGGGCAAGGATACTCTTCAGATCTCGCCTGGAACTCAGTCGGGCGAGGTGATCCGTCTGAGGGGAAGGGGGCTACCGCGCCTCGGTGGCGGGCTGCGCGGAGATCAACTGGTGCAGATCTTCGTCGAGGTTCCGACGCGGATATCGGACAAGCAACGTGAGCTCCTCGAGGAGTTTGCGCGGGTCTCAGGGGACGAGGTCAATCCACGACGCCGCAGCTTCCTCGACAAGCTCCGCGAGCTCTTCGACTGATGGGTGTGCGTTGGACGCGGCTGCTGTGCGTTGCGCTGGCCCTCGGGGCATGCGCACAGCCGCGGGTCATGCGCGACGGTGTTCCCATTCCCTACGAGCGGGCGGCGGAGTCCGATCTTCGCAAAGCACAGGAACATGTCGACTCGGGTCAGCTGGAGCAGGCGCGTCAGGTCCTCGAGCGATCCCTGGCGGAGCTTCCGTCCAGCCGCCGCGCGGACGAGGCGCTTTTTCTGCTGGGGGAAGTCCAGGTGGAGTTGGGCGAGCCCGAGCACGCGGTGCTTGCCTGGCGGCGCCTGCTCGAGCGTCACCCTCGAAGCCGGCGCGCACCGGAGGCCAGCCTGCGCCTGGCGGAGCTCTATCGCGAGCTCGGCCGGCCGGAAATCGGCCGCCTCATTCTCGAGGACGCTCCCTTCGAGCGCGCGAGCGGTCCGCTGCGTGTGCGGATGTATCGCTTGCTGGCGGACCTGGCGCGTGCCGTCGGGGACTACCCCGAGGCGGTGCGCGCGTTGGCCTATAGCCTCCGAGACGCGCGGGATGCGGAGGTGCTCTTCGAGATCGAGCTGGAGACGGACGAGCTGATTGGCGACCGACTCCGGGACCGAGAGCTCGAGTCGCTCGTCCATCGACTCCCGCGCGGGCCGGTGTTCGACCAGGTGCAGCTCGAGATCGCCCGACGTGCGATCCAGCGGACGGAATTCGACGAGGCGCTTGCAGCGCTTGATCGACTCCCGCGCCGCTTGCGCCCGCGGGAGGACGCCGAGCGAGTACGGCTTCTTGCGCAGGCAGGTGCCGGCGCGCGGGCCGTTATGCACACCCTGGGGCTCGCGGTTCCGCTCTCGGGTCCCTACGCCTCCTTCGGTGAGTCCGTCCTGCGCGGCGTCACGCTCGCGCTCGGGGTCTTTGACGACTCGCCGGGCCGCTATAGCGTGCTGGTCCGCGACACGGCCGGTGATCTGGCGCGCGGGTCCCAGGCGGTTCGAGAGCTCACTAAGAAGGGGGTGAAGGCGATCATCGGGCCGATGCGTTCGGTCGTGGCGGCCGAAGCCGCCCCGCTCGCGCAGCAGGCAAGAGTGCCAATGCTGACGCTCGCGCCGCGTGAGGACCTCCCCCTGCTCGGGGAGTTCATCTTCCGCCTCGGCTTGACCGCCTCCGATCAGGTCCGCGTGCTCCTGGATTACGCGATCCGCGAGAAAGGCTATCGCCGGTTCGCGATCCTCTATCCGAAGGACGACTACGGCAGGACCTTCAAGAACCTGTTCTGGGATGAGCTGGAGCAGCTCGGTGGCCTGGTGGTTGGTGTCGAGGGCTACACCCCGGAAGCGGTCGACCTGCAGACAGAGATCAGGAAGCTCGTCGGGCTTCATTACCTCTCCGATGAGGAACGGAAACTGCTCGCTGAAAGGGAACGGCTGCGCCGGCGGCCGGATGAAAACGAAGAGCGCCTTACGCAGCTCGCACGCATGAACCTTCCCCCCTACATTGACTTCGATGCACTTTTCATCCCGGACGTGGCCCACGAGGTCGGCCTCATCCTTCCGCAGCTTCGGTTCTACGATATCCGCGATGTGGCGTTTCTGGGGCCGAGTGACTGGAACGACGAGAAGCTCGTCGAGATTGCAGGGCGGGATGCGTCGGGTGTCGTATTCGCCGACGCGTTCTTTGCACAGAGCCGCAACCCGACTGTGGCGGATTTTGTCTCGCGGTTTCGCGTCGCGTTCGGGCAGGTCCCCGACCTATTTGCGGCTCAAGGATATGATGCCACGGCGATCCTGCGGACCTTGATTGACAGGGCCGGACAGATTTCGCGCGACCAGCTTCGGGAGGAGCTGCTTTTTGTCACCGATTTTCAAGGCGTGTCCGGCTTGACCTCATTTGACGAGATCG
>DAOVBF010000270.1 GCA_030673955.1 Deltaproteobacteria bacterium | reverse complement strand
GAAGGCCCCGTCGAAGACGCTCCCCTCGAACGGCAGCGCCTCGGACCAGGCCCGCACGCGCAACACCGCCCCGCCGTGCTCCGCCCGCTGTTCGGCGTCCTGCATCTTCGCCAGTGCCATCATCCGCTTCGAGGGCTCCGCGCCCACGGTCCAAAGGCCGGCCCTCGCGAGCCTGCGATCGTCCTGGCCAATCCCCGCCGCGGAATCCAGCAGCCGTGCACCCGGCCCCGCCCGCAACGCGTCCAACGTCGTGTCCTCCATGCGCTGGAAGAGGAACTCCGAATCGACCGAGCTCCCCGTAGGAATCACGTCCGACATATCGTGATCGAGATCGACCAGCCGCACGGGCTCAGCGTACTTGCGGGTTATCGGCGGGGCAAGCCCGCGACTGGCGAGTTATCGGGCGGCGCTACTGGCCGGTTATCGGCGGGCAGAGCCCGCCTGCCGGCACGGCGCGCGCCAAGGCAACGCGAAGCGTTGCCGCGTGGCCGGACGGGCTTTGCCCGTCCGCTGCCACCATTACTGTGCGCGCCTCACCCGGCTGCGCTACCCCGCCTTGATCTGGACCGGCGGTGTCTCCGGCACGCTCTTCGGCGGCGCAGATGCGCCCGAGGCGGGCTTCATGCTGATCTTGCCGTTCATCTGTGAGCCCTCCTGGACCAGGAGGCGGGGGGTGGTCAGATCCCCCTCGAGCCGGCCGGAGTCCCGCAGCTCGATTCGCTCGGTCGCGACCACGTTGCCCGAAACGCGTCCCACGATCGTGACCTGCTTGGCAGACACCTCGCCCTGCACGTCCCCGTTGGCCCCGATCGTCAAATGGTGGTTCTTGAGTTCGATGCGGCCCTCTACACGGCCCTCGATGACGGTGTCCTCTTCGCCGAGGACATCTCCCTTGATGCTGATGGACTTCCCGATGTTCGCCATCTCCGCTCCTTCCCCCGTGTCTCGTGCTGCGGGCGTGTGGATCGGCGCCATTCTCGGCGACTCCGGTGCCGCCCGTTCCGGAGCGCCGGGGCGAGGTATGTTCTTCCACAGACTCATTCAGGTCCTTCGGGGTGCGGCTTCCCGCCGTGCCCCAGGCGCGGGATATTACACTGGCTGGGTCGCGGGGGAAACTTCCAGTTCGAGGGATAAGCGGGTCGGGCGGCTGCACCCCCGGGTCGGGGGTTGACGCCAGGCCTCCGCCCGGCCAAGGGAGTGGCGAGGGCTTAAGCACACGAAACCGCGGGGCTAGAGGACATCGGCGTGTATGTCAGCGGACGCGCTCCTCCGCCACCGAGATGCCGCTGGTCTCGAGCAGTGTGGACTGAGACCTCTCCACCGCGGTGATCGCGTCTCGGTAGCGCTGCAGCGCGAGGATCTGCTGTCGTTCCGCCTCGACCAGGTCCTTCTCGAACTCGAGCACGTCGTGGGGTGTGGAGTCGCCCAGCCGGAGCTTCTCCTGCTCCGCGCGCAAGGTTTCCTCCTGTGCGGCCACGCGCCGCTCGGCCGCCTCCACCGCATCGATGGTGCTCCTCAGGAGGCGGACCGCGACCCGTACCTCCAGGATGACCTGCTGGTCGACGCGATGCAGGTCCGTCTTGGCGCGCCGCAGCTCGATTCGGCGCTGCGCAACGCGAGCACGCGCGGTGGTGTTGGGGAATGGGATCTCCACGTTCGCCCCGAGCGACCAGCTGTGTGCGCCGTCCCCGCGAAAGAAGCGGTCGAAGGTGCTGGAGCTGCCGCCTATGTCGGGAACAGGGGGCTGCCCGAAGAAACCAATCCCTTTCGATTTTCCCGAGAGGCCATCCATCTGATAGGAGCCGGTCACATCCAGGCGGGGCAGACGCTGGTTCTCGGCGAAGGCGAGCTGAATCTCCGCGTCCCGGACCTGTTGCTTCGCTGCCTCGAGCTCCGGGCGAAGGTTCTGCGCCTTCTCCAGCGCCTCGGCCAAGTCCACGTCGTAGGCGATGAAGGCCGGGTCCTTGGGAAGGAGCACCGTGCTTGCGAAGTCAGCGGCAACTGGTGCCAGGACGAGATTGAGGAGCGCGTCCTGCGCGTTGGCCGCGCGGTTGTCGGCGATGATGGCTTCCACTTCGCGCTCCGCAACCCCGGCCTCCGCCTGGGTCACGAGTACCTTAGAGACGACGCCTACCTCGTACCGCACACGCGTCTGCTCCAGCAGGTCTTGGGCCGTCTGGAGGCTTTTCTGTTCGACCCGTTGCCCGGCCCGAGCTGCTGCCAGCTCCCAGTAGGCGCTCTCGACCTGGGCCACGAGGTCGATGAGTCTGCGGCGGAAGTCCTCGTTGGAGATGTTCCGCGCGATACGACTGCGCTTGACCGTGACATTGGCTTCGTTGTTGATGAAATCCTTGAGGAGGGGGAGCGTGAGCTCGCTCTTCCATTGCGCACGCCACTCGGGCTCCAAAGAAACGATCGATAAGTCGCTGTCGAGTCGACGCTGATTGAGAGTTGACTGGTAGTTGAGGCCAAGAGGAACGATTCCGCCGAGTCCGCTCGTGTAGTTCCACTCGTCTGCTTCTACCAAAGCAGCCCCGCCGACCTGGAGCGGCGAGGCGACCGGATTCTCATCGTGATTGAATCGATAGGATGCGAACAGAACCGGATCGAATGCCCCCCGCGCTTGCCTCACCCCCTGCTCGGCGATCA
Source organism: Deltaproteobacteria bacterium (assembly GCA_030673955.1). GTDB lineage: Bacteria > Myxococcota_A > UBA9160 > SZUA-336 > SZUA-336 > SMWZ01. The sequence continues at coordinate 149 of DAOVBF010000270.1, read as the reverse complement.
TGGGCTCGGTGCGCGCCACCCGGAGATCGAGGTTGTTCTGCAGCGCCAGGAACACCGCATCGCGAACCGAGAGCGCTGTCTCCTTGCCCAGATACGCCTCGGCCGTGGGAAGATCCTGTGCGGGCGCCACAGATGGGGCAATCAAAACG